>JAGWTW010000036.1 GCA_028868735.1 Hyphomicrobiales bacterium
GCAAGTCGCTCGCGAGCGAACCCTGGCTGCTGCTCGCCGCCGTCGTCACCATCTATCTCGTGCTCGGCATGCTCTACGAAAGCTATGCGCATCCTTTCACGATTTTAACGACGCTGCCGTCCGCCGGCGTCGGCGCATTGCTCGCGCTCAGCCTCACGCGGCAAGACCTGTCGGTGGTCGCGCTGATCGGCATCGTGCTACTCATGGGCATCGTGAAGAAAAACGCGATCATGATGATCGACTTCGCGCTCGAGGCCGAACGCGCGGAGGGACTTTCGCCGCGCGATTCCATTCTCAAGGCGTGCCGCCTGCGTTTCCGCCCTATCATGATGACGACGCTGGCGGCGCTGTTCGGCGCGCTGCCGCTCGCCTTCGCGCGGGGAACAGGCAGCGAGCTGCGCATTCCGCTCGGGGTCGCCATTGTCGGCGGCCTGCTGCTCAGCCAGCTTTTGACGCTCTACACGACGCCGGTCGTCTATCTCGCGGTCGAGCGTCTGCGGCTCCGTCTCGGAGGCCTGAGCGGCGCCGAGTTCGCCGCTGTCGAGCGTGAGATCGAGCGCGAGGCGGGGACATGAATTTCTCCGCGCCCTTCATCCGACGGCCCGTCGCGACGACGCTGCTCGCGGTGGGCATCTTTCTGGCGGGCGTTGTCGCTTATTTCCTGTTGCCTGTTTCGAGCCTGCCGTCGATCGAATTACCGACGGTGCGCATCATCGCTTCGCGCCCCGGCGCCGATCCCGCCACGATGGCAGCGAGCGTCGCCGCGCCGCTCGAACGTCATCTGTCGGAAATTGCCGGCATTACCGAGCTCACCTCGACCAACACGCTGGGGTCGAGCGTCATCACTGCGCAGTTCGACCTCAATCGGAAGATCGACAAGGCGGCACAGGACGTGCAGTCGGCGATCAACGCCGCCGTCACCGACCTTCCCTCCGATCTGCCGACGGTGCCGGCCTTCCGCAAGGCCAATTCCAACGCCTTTCCGGTTCTTATCCTCGCGCTGACATCCGACACAATGCCGGCGAGCGCAATCTACGACGCCGCCGATACCGTGATCGCGCAGAAGATGAGCCAGGTCGACGGGGTCGCCGAGGTGCAGGTCAGCGGCGCCGAGCAGCCGGCGATCCGCGTGCAGGTCGACCCCTCCCGACTCGCCTCGATGCGGCTCGGGCTGGATACGATCGCGAACCGCGTGATCGCCGCCGACGCCCATTCGCCGGTCGGCAGTTACGACGGACCGCTGACGAGCGGTACGTTCGACACGAACGACCAGTTGACGACGCCGGAGCAGTACCAGGGGATCGTCATTCCCACAGCGAACGGGGCGGTGCGTCTCGGCGATATCGCCAGGATCGATCTCAGCGTACGCAACACGCGCGCAGCCGGTTGGTTCAACCGCAAACCCGCCGTGCTGCTGCTGATCACGAAGCAACCGGACGCGAACGTCATCCAGACGGTCGACGGCGTAAAAGCGCTGCTGCCGGAGCTGAAGCGCTGGATTCCGGCGGGTATCGATATTCACGTTTTGACCGATCGAACTACGACGATCCGCGCGAGTATCGACGAAATTCAGCGCACGCTGCTCATCAGCATCGGTCTCGTAATGCTCGTCGTCTTCCTGTTCGTGCGGCGCGCGGCGCCGACGATAGCGGCGGGCGTCACCGTTCCGCTGTCGCTGGCCGGCACTTTCGCCTGCATGAAAGCCGTCGGATTCTCGCTCGACAATATTTCACTGATGGCTGTCATCGCGGCGGTTGGCTTCGTCGTCGATGACGCCATCGTCATGATCGAGAACGTCTACCGCAATATGGAGGCGGGCAAGCGGCCGCTGGCGGCCGCGCTCGACGGCGCGCGGCAGATCGGCTTCACCGTCATCTCGATCAGCCTGTCGCTGGTCGCCGCGTTTATTCCCTTGCTGTTCCTCAGTGGAATCGGCGGAAAGTTCTTCCGCGAATTCTCGCTGACCATGGTGTTCGCTATCGCGATCTCGACTTTCGTGTCGCTGTCGGTGACGCCGATGATCTGCGCGCGCTTCCTGAAGGTCGGTGCGCTGGAGCGACACAACCGGCTCGACCGCATTGTGGAAGGGGCGTTGGGCGCAGCCACGAATTTCTACAGCCGCACGCTCGGCGGCGCGATCCGCCATCCCTGGTTCTCGCTGCTTACGCTGATCGCGTTGGTTGTACTCAACGTCTACATGTTCAAGGCGATCCCGAAGGGATATTTCCCGCAAGACGACACCGGCCTCATCTTCTCGTTTACCGAAGCCTCGCCCGATGTTTCGTTTCCCGCGATGGCGAAGTTTCAGCAGCAGGCGGCAGATGTCGTCATGGCCGATCCGGACGTCGAGAATGTCGCGTCCTTCATCGGCGGAACGAATTCCGTCAATCAAGGGCGCATCTTCATCGCGCTCAAGCCGGAGGGCGTGCGCTCGGGGTCCAGCCGCGACGTGATCAATCGACTACGCGCCAAGCTCGCGCGCGTCGCCGGCATCACGGTCTACATGTTTCCGGTGCAGGATATTCGCGCGGGCGGCCGGCAGAGCAAGTCGCAATATCAATTCACACTCTGGGATCCTTCGCTCGATGAAGTATCCGAATGGACGCCCAAGGTGCTGGCGCGGCTGCGCCAGCTTTCGCTGCTCGCCGACGTGACCACCGATCGCGAGCAGGGGGGCCTGCGCGCCAATGTCGTGATCGATCGCGACGCGGCTTCACGTCTCGGCGTCGCCATCCAGGATATCGACACAGCGCTCAACACGGCGTTTGGCCAAAGGCAGACGGCAATCATCTACACGCAGCGCAATCAATATCGCGTCGTCGTGGAGTCTGTGCGCGCCCGGCAGCGCGATCCGACGGATCTCTCCGGCCTCTATGTCTCGCCCTCTAAGACCGTGCCGCTGCAACCCTCGACTTCGAATTTCGCCGCGCCGCCGCGTTATCAGGTGCCGTTGACGGCGGTTGCGCGCATCGAGCGCGGCGCCATGCCGCTCGTGGTGAACCACCAGGGGCCGTTCCCCGCGGTCACGATCAGTTTCAATCTCGCTGAGGGCGCCACGCTCGACGCGGCGACGACGGCGATCCAGCAGGCGGTCGCCGATATGAACCCGCCCGACGGGCTGCGCACGGAATTCGCCGGCGAGGCGCGCGATTTCCGACAAACTTCGAGCAATTTCGTCGTGCTGATCTTCGTCGCGCTGCTCGCTGTCTATCTCATTCTCGGCATTCTCTACGAAAGCCTCATTCATCCCGTCACGATCATCTCGACGCTTCCGTCGGCGGGGCTCGGCGCGCTGCTGGCGCTGAAGCTGTTCGGCGCGGAGCTGACGCTGATCGCCGCGATCGGCATCATCCTGCTCATCGGCATCGTGAAAAAGAACGGCATAATGCTGGTCGATTTCGCGATCTCCGCGGAGCGGTCGCGCGATCTGACTCCGGCGCAATCCGCGCACGAGGCGGCGGTCGAACGATTCCGACCGATCCTGATGACGACGCTGGCGGCGTTGTTCGGCGCGCTGCCGCTCGCCATTGCGACCGGCGCGGGCGCCGAACTGCGCCGCCCGCTCGGCATCACGATCGTCGGCGGCCTCGTGCTCTCGCAAATCCTGACGCTCTACACGACGCCGGTCGTCTATCTGTTGATGGACCGGCTGTCGCGCAGAAGACGCGGCGAACCAGCGCCGGCATCCGTTCCGGCTGAATAGCAGTTACTTCATTTACCGAAGAATTTCGGCAGGCGCCGCTCGGCCGTCGCCTTCACGCCTTCCTTGAAATCCTCGGTGCGGCGCTGCCAGTCCTGCTCGACGAGTTCGCGCTCGGTGGCAGTCTCAACGGCGTCGGCTAGGCCGCGGCGCAGGGTCTCGCGGATCGACAATACGGCGAGCGGCGCGCTGTGCGCGATCTCGGCTGCAAGGTCCTTTGCAGCCTTCAAGACCTGTCCTTCGGGCACGAGCACGTCGGCGAGGCCGATCTCGTGGGCCTCCTCGCCCGAGATGCGGCGGCCCGTGTAGAACAGCATCGCGGCCTTCTGCTGACCGACGAGACGGGGCAAAGTGGTCGTGAGGCCGAATCCCGGATGCATGCCGAGCCGCGCGAAATTCGCGGAGAAGCGCGCCTCTGCGCAGGTCACGCGGAAATCCGCCATGACGGCGAGGCCGAGACCGCCCCCGATCGCGGCGCCGTGCACGGCGGCGATGATCGGCTTTTCCGCACGGAACAAGCGCGCGGCCTCCTTGTAGAGATGCTTGCCTCCTTCGGCGACCGTTCCGGTGTCCGAGCGATTGACGAGATCGGCGCCGGCGCAGAACGCTTTTCCTTCCGCGGCAAGCACGCTGACGCGAATGTTCTTGTCCTTGTCGGCCGTCTCGAACGCCGCAGCGAGTTCGCGAATGAGCGCATTGTCGAAATAGTTGAACGGGGGCCGTCGGATCGTGACCACCTGAACGTGGCCTTCGACGTCGGCGGTGATGTCCTTGTAGGCAGTCATTGATTGTTTCCTTTACTGGAAGGGCTTCCTCGTCGCGAGGATAAGCGCATCACCGCAAACCAAGCCCGCGTGCGATCATGCCGCGCAGAATTTCGCGGGTGCCGCCCCGCAGCGAAAAGGACGGCGCGCTCATGATCGTGTGCGCAAGCACGGCGATGTAGGGATTATTGGACGAGCCGTCGGGCTCGGCGTCGATCAGGAGCCGCATCACCTCGACCATTTCCTGTTCGAGCGACGTGCCGAGCTCCTTGACGACAGCGGCGTGCGTCGCCGGATCCTCGCCGCGCTGGAGCATGCCGGCGATCGAGCGCGACATCCGGCGCAACGTCATCAGATGGGCGATGATGCGGCCGAGCGCGATCGCCGCGCGATCGTCGACGCGATTGGCCAGCATCCCGAAGCCTTCGATCAGAAGGGTAAAGGTCGAAAGGAAGCGATCCGGGCCAGAACGTTCGTAAGCGAGTTCGCTCGTCACCTGTTTCCAGCCGTCGCCCTGATTTCCGAGCAGCGCGCTGGTCGGCAGGAACATGTCCTCGAACACGACTTCGTTGAATTGCCGGTAGCCCGACATGTCGTAGATCGGTCGTACGGTGAGGCCAGGCGTCCGCATGTCGACGATGAACTGGCTGACGCCGGCGTGACGATCGTCGCCTTTCTGGTCGGTCCGGCAGAACAGGATCATGTAATGCGCGGCATTGGCGCCGGAGGTCCAGATCTTCGTACCGTTGACGCGGAACCCACCCTCGACGCTTACCGCGCGCGTGCGCGTGGCCGCGAGATCCGAGCCCGAGTCCGGTTC
Organism: Hyphomicrobiales bacterium; assembly: GCA_028868735.1. GTDB lineage: Bacteria > Pseudomonadota > Alphaproteobacteria > Rhizobiales > Beijerinckiaceae > JAJXWB01. Next base: position 5,285 of record JAGWTW010000036.1, read on the forward strand.
GCTCATGCCGATACAGAAGAAGCATTCGCCCTTCGCGATCTTCGGTACGAAGAACTGGCGCTGCTCTTCCGTACCGAACCGCAGGATCGACGGCGCCGACTGGCGGTCGGCGATCCAGTGCGCGCCGACCGGCGCGCCGGCGGCGAGCATTTCCTCGAGCACGACATAGCGCTCGAGCGCTGTGCGTTCGTGACCGCCGTATTTCTTCGGCCATGTCATGCCGATCCAGCCTTGCGCGGCCATCTTCCGCGAAAAGTCCGGATCGCGGCCGCCCCACGAGGAGGCGCGCTTCTGCGCGCTCATGCCGGCCAGTTCCTTCGCTAGAAAACCGCGGACTTCGCCGCGCAGCCTCTCGGTCGCCTCGGTGTTCGGCGGGGGCGGTGCGAAATTGAGTTGCGCCATTGTCCCTGTGCTCCCGCTCACGCCGTCACTATATCGGACCAGATCTTCTCGCGGCCGGCTTTTGCGGCTGAGCGGCCGATCAAGAGCGCCCAGTCGCTTTCCTTGCCGAATTCGTCGCGCCACGACCAAAGGCGCTGCGTGAAGAAGTGCAGCATGTGCTCCTGCGTGAAGCCGATCGCGCCGTGCGCCTGATGCGCGATCGCCGCGCCGACGCTCGCGGATTCGCCGCAACGCGTCTTGGCCGCGGCGATGGCGAGTTCATCCATGTCTTTTTCCGCAGCGTCCGCCGCCATGTCTGCAGCGGCGTTGGCCGCGGCCGAATGGGCGGCCAGCATGGCCAGATTGTGCTGCATCGCCTGGAATTTCGAGATCGGTTTGCCGAACTGCACGCGCTCCTGCGTATATTGGACGGTCATGTCGAGGACGCGCGACAGCGCGCCGGCGATCTGGTTGGCGCGCATCGCCGCGCCGAACAGTCGCAACGTATGCGCATCGACGCCGTTCGCGGCCTTCGCGACGTCGCGCGCGGCTAGATCGCAGTCGAAGACCATGTCGTCGCGCGGTTCTGACGCCAGGTTCTTGCCGTTCTCGATCTTGCAGAGTTTCGGATCGACCAAGGCGACCATGGGCATTGCGCCGTCGGCCGTCAGCACCGCGATTGCGGCGGCGTCACGGGCGAAAGGTACGCGCCGCGCGCGCCCCGAAAGCCGCCAGCCACCGTCGCGTTTCGTGAGCGCGGGAACGTCGACGCCGCTCGCGGGCGCGATGGTCAGCGGACCGGCAGGGGCGACGAGGCCGGCGCCCGCGGCGAGCCAGCTCGCCAGCAGGGTTTCCGCGAAAGGCACGGGGGCCGCGTGGCGCGCGGAAATGCGCAGCGCGAGCAGCGCGTCGGAAATGCTGAGGCCGGATCCGCCAGCGTTCTCGGGCGTCAGCGCATTCGTCAGCCCATTCTCCTCCATCTGCGTCCAAAGCGCTTTCGGCCATTCGCCATTTGCCGCCGCGGCGAGGGCGGCCTTGTCGCACCCGTCGCCGAACAGGCGTTCGGCCATGTCGCGCAGCAGGTCGGTCGTTTCGCTCATGTCGGGGCCTCGTTCAAATTCATTTCCTCGCGCCGGGCATGGAGGCGCGCTGACGCGCCCAATCCTCGTCGCTCCAGTCCAGCATCTGCGAGACGCCGGCGCGCGAACCCGCAAGCCAGCGCTTGGCGCCGTCGATAACGATCGTTTCGCCGGTCACGTAGCCCGCGAGATCGGAGACGACGAAGGCGCAGAGATCGGCGAGCTCATCGTGACGACCGTCGCGTCGCAGCGGCACTCCGGGGTCGATCGGCGCGCCGCCGGCTGTCGGCGTAAGGCGCGCGCTCGCGCCCTCGGTCGGAAAATTGCCGGGCGCGACGGCGACCAGACGAATCCCGTGTAGGCCCCATTCGACCGCGAGGCTCTTCGTCATCGCGTCTATGCCCGCTTTCGACATGGCGTTCGGCAGCGTGAAGGCCGAGCCGTGCAGCGCCGACAATGTCAGGATCGACAGCACGACGGCCGGCCGCTTCGTCTCGATCCAGCGGCGTCCGGCGGCGATCGTGCAATAGGCTGTTCCGTGCAGGCAGGTGTTCAATACAGCGTCGAGCGCGCGGGCGGACAGTTTGTGCGATTGCGCGATGAAATTGCCGGCCGCGTTGTTGACGAGAATGTCGGGGCCGCCTTGCGCCCACACGCGATCCATCATCGCTTCGACCGCCTCGGCCGACCTGATGTCGCAGATCTCGATCTGGACCGGACGGCCGAACGCCTGTTCGAATTCGCGCGCCGTCGCCTGGAGAACCTCGAGCCGGCGGCCGCAAATTGCGAGGTCCGCGCCGAGCTCCAGATAGCGACGGCCGATCGCTTTGCCGAGACCGGTTCCGCCTCCGGTTATCAGCGCGCGCTTGCCCGAAAGCAGATTCTTTTCGAAGCCGCCCGTCATCATGCGGCCCATTTGCGACGCATTTTCCGTCCCATCATCTTGTCCGGCGATTTTCGGGCAAAGCAGGGCGGGGCGCAAGCCGTGCGCCGCGGGGCGCAGAACGTTTCTTCAAAATCCGTAGAGCCGGTGCGCATTGTCGACAAAGACCTTGGCGCGCGACGCTTCGTCGGGAACCCAGTCCGCGAGCAGATCGAGCAGATCGCCGATGTTCATCATGTCCGTGTAATGGGCGACGTTCGGCCAGTTCGACCGGCGAACCAGCCGCCGACGGCCGATGCGAGCAAAGTGACGGTCGCGGCGAGGCCGGCGGAGGCCGCATCCACATTCCAGAGCTTGATCAGCGTTGCGATGACGAGCGGATAGATCATGAAATCCATGCCGTCGAGCGCCCAACCCGCGGCGCACGCCCGGAATGTGCGCCGCTCGGCGCTGTTCATGTCGCGGTAGAAGGCGCCGAGGCTCGAGTCCTCGATGGCGGCGACGGTCTCGCCCGTCCCGTTCGCATTGTCAGCCATGTCGCCTCCGGCCGGTTCTTGATTGTTCGGGCATTGTCAATTTGCGGTCGGTGCGCGGCCGCGCCTTGCGCCTGTCGATCCTCGGCCAAACGCGTAGCCGGCGCAAGCAGCGCCCGGAACTCCTCGCGCGCCCCGGCGTTCACCCGCGTGCAGGACAGCCATGACGGAAGCGCTGCGGAATTTCACGATCAATTTCGGACCTCAGCATCCTGCCGCGCACGGCGTGTTGCGTCTGGTGCTTGAACTCGACGGCGAGGTCGTCGAGCGCGTCGATCCGCATATCGGACTCCTGCATCGCGGCACGGAGAAGCTGATAGAAGCGCGGCCGTACATGCAGTCGACGCCATATTTCGATCGTCTCGACTATGTGGCGCCGATGAACCAGGAGCACGCCTTCTGTCTGGCAATCGAGCGCCTCATCGGCGTGACGCCGCCGCGCCGGGCCCAGCTCATCCGCGTTCTGTTTTCAGAGATCGGGCGTCTCCTGTCGCATCTTCTCAACGTCACCACACAGGCGATGGACGTCGGCGCCCTGACGCCGCCGCTGTGGGGATTCGAGGAGCGAGAGAAATTGATGGCGTTCTACGAGCGCGCGTCCGGCGCGCGGCTGCACGCCAATTATTTCCGGATCGGCGGCGTGCACGGCGATCTTCCGTCGCGACTCCTGGACGATATCGAATCTTTTTGCTGTCCTTTCCTGCGGGTCTGCGACGATCTCGAAGGTCTGCTCAGCGACAACCGCATCTTCAAGCAGAGAAACGTCGATATCGGCGTCGTTACGCTCGATGACGCCTGGAGCCGCGGGTTTTCCGGCGTGATGGTGCGGGCTTGCGGCGGCGTATGGGATCTGCGCAAGGCGCAGCCTTACGAATGCTACGAAGAATTCGATTTCGAAATTCCCGTGGGATCTCACGGAGATTGCTACGATCGCTATGCGGTGCGCATGGCGGAGATGCGGCAGTCCGTTCGCATCATGCGCCAAAGCGTCGACAAGCTGCGGGCGCACGACGGGCAAGGATCCGTCATGATCGCCGACACAAAAATCGCGCCGCCGCGCCGTCCGGAGATGAAGCGTTCGATGGAGGCGATGATCGAGCATTTCAAGCTCTTTACGGAGGGAATTCACGCACCGCCAGGAGAAATCTACGCTGCGGTTGAGGCGCCGAAGGGCGAATTCGGCGTTTACCTGATCGCCGACGGATCCAACAAGCCGTACCGCTGCAAGATCCGTGCGCCGTCATACGCAAGTCTGCAGGCGCTCGATGCGATGAGTTGCAAGCACATGTTCGCCGACGTGTCGGCGATCGTCGGTTCGCTCGATCTCGTGTTCGGAGAAATCGACAGATAGGAGCATCGATGGCGCGTCTCGAACAGATATCGAGCGGTTATGTGAGCAGCGATGACGATCGCGCGCGTCGCATCGAGGAATTCAAGTCGGAATTCGGCCGCTGGCACGCTCATCTCGCCGACAAGGGATATGTGACTGCGGTGGCCGACGACCTCATCGTCTGGGCGCGTACGGGCTCGTTGATGTGGATGACGTTCGGGCTTGCCTGCTGCGCGATCGAGATGATGCAGATGGCGATGCCGCGCTACGATGCCGAGCGCTTCGGTTTCGCGCCGCGCGCGAGCCCACGGCAGGCCGACGTGATGATTGTCGCCGGCACGCTCTGCAACAAGATGGCGCCGGCGCTGCGCAGGGTTTACGACCAGATGCCGGAGCCGCGTTACGTGATTTCCATGGGCTCCTGCGCCAATGGCGGCGGCTACTACCACTATTCCTATTCGGTCGTTCGCGGCTGCGACCGGATCATCCCGGTCGACATCTACGTGCCGGGATGCCCGCCGTCCGCCGAAGCGCTGCTCTACGGCGTGATGCTTCTGCAGAAGAAGATCAGACGCACCGGCGCAATAGAGCGTTAGGAAGGAATCAACCCTTCGGGAAGCCGCCAGCGAGCGCGAATTCCGAAACCGGCTTGCGCGCGTTCGGTTGCTCGACGGCCTGCAGGCCTTCCGGCAACGCCGACTTGTCGCCGCGGCGGCCGAGCGCGATCGCCGCTTCGACGTGATAATCGTCCGGCACGTTGAGCTCAGCCCGTGCGCGCTCGTAATCGAATCCGACCATGGCGTGCGCAGGCCAGCCGAGAATGGAGGCTTCGAGCGCGAGATAGGCCCAGGCGGCGCCGGCGTCGAGCGAATGGCTGCGGGTCGGCACGTCCTTGTCCGAACCCGGCGGCCGCATCAGCTTGCGCGAGACGAGCACCATCAGCACCGACGCATTCTTCGCCCAGGACTGGTTGCGTTCGTTGAGCAGGCCGAGAAATTTCTGGAAGTCCGCGCTCTCGCGCTTGGCGTAGAGAAAGCGCCAGGGTTGCGAATTGTAGGAGGAGGGCGCCCAGCGCGCGGCTTCGAAAATACGGTGCAGATCTGCGTCCGGCATCTGATCGCCGGTATAGGAGCGCGGCGACCAGCGGTCGACAAAATGCTGCGAGACGGGGTGGTCGGCCTTGCGTGGGTTTGTGGCGGTCATGGTTTCCTCTTCGAGCAATGGACGTCTTTCCCTACGCACGACGCGAGTCGGGAGACCGGGAGCAAATGATGGCCGGGAGCAGGACCCCGCAATCGCAGGGATGACAGCGGCGTCAGCGACCCTTGGTCGGAATCTTGTCGAACGGCACGTCCTTGTCCAGCCTGATGTCGGCGGGCAGGCCGAGCACGCGCTCTGCGATGATGTTGCGCAGGATTTCGTCGGTTCCGCCCTCTATGCGCGTCGCCGGCGAGCGCAGCAGCATCGCCACGAAAAGACCGGTTTCGTCGATGCCCGGCGTCCGGCGCAGCGCGCCCATCGGTCCTTCCAGTTCGAGCGCGAATTGCGCGATGTCCTGCATGGTCGAGCCGGCGACGAGCTTGCCGATCGAGTTTTCGGGCCCCGGGCGTTCGCCGCGCGACAATGCGGACATCGCGCGGTAGCCGGTGAATTTGAGGCCGTTCGATTTCGTCGCCCAGTTCGCGAGTTTCGCGCGCACGTGACGGTTCTCGATCGCCGGGCGGCCGTCGGCGTCGAGGCGCTCGCACAGATCGAACAGTTCGGGGAAGCCGGTCGGCATGCTGGCGCCGATCGACAGGCGTTCGTTCATCAACGTCGTCAGCGAGACGTTCCAACCGTCGCCGACCTTGCCGAGACGCTGATGGTCAGGAATGCGGACGTCAGTGAAATAGACCTCGTTGAATTCGGCCTGACCGTTCGCCTGTTTGATTGGACGGATTTCGACGCCGGGGCTCTTCATATCCAGGAAGAACATGGTGAGGCCCTTGTGCTTGGCGACTTCCGGATCGGTGCGCGCGATCAGGAGGCCCCAGTCCGAATGATGCGCGCCAGACGTCCAGATCTTCTGGCCGTTGATCACCCATTCGCCGCCGCTTTTTTCGGCGCGCGTGCGAAGCCCGGCGAGATCGGAACCGCCGGCGGGCTCTGAGAAGAGCTGGCACCAGATTTCTTCGCCCGAAGCCAGAGGCGGCAGGCGCTTGTGCTTATGCTCCTCGCTTGCAAACGCCATGACCGTCGGTCCGCACATGCCATGGCCGATGATGAAGAGCCCCGACAATTTGCCGAAAACGCCTTCTTCCTGCCCCCAGATCACGCGTTCGATCGGGCTCGCGCCGCGTCCGCCGTATTCCTTCGGCCAGTGCAGGCACGCCCAGCCGGCGTCGGCCTTCTTCTTTTGCCAGGTTTTCGAAGCCGCGATGATGTCGGTGTTGCGCAGCGCCACGCGGCCGAACGGCGAGGCGCGCAGATCCGCTTCGTGTTCGCGCGGGGCGTTGGCTGCGATCCATGCGCGCGCTTCGGCGCGAAAGGCGGCTTCGGTCGGCGTATCGTCGAAATTCATGTGCGGTTCCGGACGTCATTCCCGACGCGCGCAGCGCGATCGGGGATCCAGCGGTAAACGACGAGTCGCGGGAAACTGCATCCCCGCTTTCGCGGAGATGACAGCTTCGCATTCACCGACCCTTGGTCGGGATTTTGTTGAAGGGCACGTCCTTGTCGACACGGATGTCGCCGGGAAGTCCCAGCACGCGTTCGGCGATGATGTTGCGCATCACCTCGTCCGTGCCGCCGGCGATGCGCATGCCGATTGCATGGAACAGGGTCTGGTAGAGTTTGCCGGCCGGCGAGTTATCGTCGCGGGAGATCGCGCCCATCGGTCCCTGCAGGTCGAGCGCGTACATGGCGATGTCCTGCGTCATCGGCGCCGCGACGAGTTTGCCGATCGAGTTTTCAGGTCCGGGCCGCTCGCCTTTCGAGAGCGCGGAGATCGCGCGGTAGGCCGTGTATTTCAGGCCGTTCGAGCGCGCGGCCCAGGTCGCGAGGCGCGAGCGGACTTCACGATCGTCGAGCGCGGGCGTGCCGTCGGCCATGCGCATCTGCGCGGCGAAGTCGAAGAATTCGGGCACGCCCGTCGCGAGGCGAGCGCCGATCGAAAAGCGTTCGTTCATCAGCGTCGTCAGCGAGACGTTCCAGCCGTCGTTGACCCTGCCGAGGCGCTGCGCATCGGGGATGCGGACGTTGGTGAAATAGACTTCGTTGAAGCCGGAATGGCCGCTTGCCTGCTTGATCGGCCGCACTTCGACGCCGGGGCTTCTCATGTCCAGGAAGAACATGGTGAGGCCCTTGTGCTTGGCGATCGTGGGATCGGTGCGCGTGATGAGAATGCCGTAGTCGCAGAAGTGCGCGCCGGTCGTCCAGATCTTCTGGCCGTTGATGATCCAGTCGTCGCCGTCCTTTTCTGCGCGCGTACGAAGCCCGGCGAGATCGGAGCCGCCGGCGGGTTCGGAGAAGAGCTGGCACCACACTTCCTCGCCCGAAGCGAGCGGCGGCAGGTAACGGCGTTTCTGCTCTTCGCTCGCGTAGGCCATGACGGTTGGACCGCACATCCCCTGACCGATCGCGAACGGACCCGAGAGCTGGCCGTACTTGCCCTCTTCCTGATCCCATATCACGCGCTGGATCGGCGTCGCGCCGCGTCCGCCGTATTCCTTCGGCCAGGACAGGCACGCCCAGCCGGCGTCGGCTTTCTTCTTTTGCCAGGCCTTGGAGGCCTTGAGAATCTTCGCTGTGCGCGCGTCGCGATCCTTGATCTCGTCGGCGGCGGCGAGTTCCTTCATCAGATCGTCGGGCCGGTTGGCCTCGATCCACTTGCGCGCGAGCGCGCGATATTCGGCTTCCTGGGGGGTATCGTCGAAATTCATCGTCGCTTCCTCCTTACGCCGCCGCGTTGCGCTTGCGCATTTCGTCGATCAGCCGGTTCTCCCACATTGTGAGCGAGCCGAGCGACAGCGCCAGCAGGTTCGAGCGACGATAGTAGAGGTGGCAGTCGAATTCCCAGGTGAAGCCCATGCCGCCATGCACCTGCGTGTTGTTCTTCGCGCAGAGCTGGTAGGCTTGGGTCGCGCTCACGCGCGCGTTGGCGGCGGCTTCCGCGAGTTCGCCCGCGTCGGTCGAGAGCGCCCAGGCGCCGTAATAGGCGTTCGAGCGGGCGAGCGTGGCTGCGACATACATGTCGGCCAGCATGTGCTTGACCGCCTGGAATGATCCGATCGGGCGGCCGAAGGCCATGCGGTCGAGCGCATAGTCGCGGCCCATTTCGAGCGCGCGGTCGGCGCCGCCGATTTGCTCGAAAGCGACGAGCACGGCCGCGCGGTCGAGAACCTTGTCGACACAGCTCCAACCTTCGCCGACCTGGCCGAGCGGATCGGCGGGCGCGCCGCTGAACGCGACCTCCGCGTGATTGCGCGAGGGGTCGACGGTCTCGACGCTTTTCGCGGATACGCCGGCGCCCTTCATATCGACGATGTAGAGGCCGACCCCACGGGCGTCGTCGCCAGCCTTTTCGCGTGCGACGACGATGGCGAAGTCTGCGATCTCGCCTTCCGGTACCAGCGTCTTCCTGCCCGTCAGCTTGCCGCCGGAAACCGTCGCCTGGATCGATTTCGGCGTGGCGTCGCCGACGGCTTCGACCAGCGCGAGCGTGCCGATCGCCTCGCCAGCAGCGATCTTCGGCAGCCAGTGCTTCTTTTGCGCGTCGGACCCGGCGAGCATCAGGAGCTCGGACGCGAGATAGACGGTGGAGGAATAGGGTACGGGCGCAAGCGCGCGGCCGAGTTCTTCCGCGACCACGCAGAGTTCGAGACGGCCGGCGCCGGCGCCGCCGAATTCCTCGGGGATGGCGATGCCGAGCAATCCGAGATCGGCGAGACCCTTCCAGATCTTCGCGTCGTATTTCGCCTTGCCCTCGAGCACGGCGCGCACTTCCTTCGGCGTGCAGTTTTCCGACAGGAAGCGGCGCGCCTCGTCGCGCAGCTGCTTCTGTTCGTCAGAGAAATCGAAATTCATGCGGTCCGCCTCCCTGCGTCCCAATTCCACGCATTCAACGCTGTTGGTCGAAACAAAACCCATTGCGGCCGGTTAGTCAATCGACTAATTAATTCGTTCCAACGCCCGCAGAAGGCGTGGTTCGGGACCGGGGAGCGAGATGGCGGCAGGCGGCGACACAGCCCTGCAGGCGCGGGCGCCAAACACCAAGGAACGCCTGATGGCGGCCGCGCGCGAGATCATGATCGAGCGCAACGCCGTCGAGTTCTCGTTGCAGGATGTCGCGGCGCGATCCGGCCTCAATTCGGCGCTCGTCAAATATCACTTCGGCAACAAGGATGGATTGCTGCTGGCCATCCTCGAAGTCGACGCCGAGCAATCGCTGAAGCAGGTCGAGCGTCTTTTAGCTCGAGAAATGCCCGCGACGAAGAAGCTCAGCGCGCACATGTCGGGAATCATCGAGACCTATTTTCGCAAACCCTACATGAACCGGCTCGTGCACATGATGATCCACGAGCGCGACGACGAGGCGGCGGCCGCAGTCCTGCGCTTTTTTGTCGAGCCGCTCGCACGGTTCCAGCGCGCGATCCTCGAACAGGGCGTGAAATCCGGCGAATTCAAGGAAGTCGATCCCGGCTTTTTCTATCACGCGGTCGGCAGCGCCTGCGATGCGCTGTTCCGGTGGCATCCGGAATCCCGCCGCATCTGGGGCGTCGCCACGATCAACGATGCGCAGCGACGCCGCTATGCCGACTTCGTCGTTGATCTCGTGCTGAACGGGCTCGTGAAGCGCGAGTGACTCTAAGCCGTGTCATCGTCGACGTGCGATGCGAGGCTGGGAATCGGGTTCCCGCTTTCGCGGCAATGACAGATCCAGAGGAAACGCCATGTACCATCCCTTCCATCACGCCCGTACGAATCCCGACAAGCCGGCGACGATCATGGCGGGCTCGGGCGAGGTCGTCACCTACGGCCAGCTCGAGGCGCGGTCGAACCAGGGCGCGCATCTGCTTCGTTCGCTCGGTCTGAAGCGCGGGGATTCCATCGCGCTCCATCTGGAGAACCATCCGCGCTATTTCGAAATCTGCTGGGCGGCGCAGCGCGCGGGCCTCTACTACACCTGCATTTCCTCGGCGCTGACGGCCGGCGAGGTCGAGTACATCGTGCGCGATTGTTCGGCGAAGTTGTTCATCACGTCCACGGCGAAGGCCGGCGAAGCCGGGAAGCTCGCGCCGAAAATCTCGGACCTGAAACTCTATTCGGTCGACAAGGCCTGGGGACCGTTTGCGAACTGGGAAGAGGCCTGCGCGAAAATGCCGGTCATGCCGATCGCGGACGAGACGCCCGGCGTCGACATGCTCTACTCCTCCGGCACCACCGGCCGTCCCAAGGGCATCAAGCTCGATCTGAAGGACGAGCCGATCGATTTCGCGAATTCGCTCGTCCAGCTGGCGGTCGGACTGTTCGGTTTCAGCAAGGATACGGTCTATCTGTCGCCTGCGCCGCTCTATCACGCCGCGCCGCTCCGCTGGTGCATGACGACGCATCGCGTCGGCGGCACTGTGATCGTGATGGAGAAATTCGATCCGGACCATGCGCTGCAGCTGATCGAGAAATACAAGGTCACGGCCTCGCAATGGGTGCCGACGCATTTCGTGCGGATGCTGAAGCTGCCCGAGGAGGCGCGCAGGAAATACGACGTATCCAGCCTCAAATGCGCGATCCACGCGGCCGCGCCTTGTCCGGTGCAGACGAAGGAGGCGATGATCGATTGGTGGGGGCCGGTGCTGCAGGAATATTACGCCGGCAGCGAGGGCAATGGATTCTGCTATATTTCATCGGCTGAATGGCTGAAGAAGCCGGGGTCGGTCGGCACGGCCAAGATCGGCAAGCTGAAGATCTGCGACGAGAACGGCGACGAGGTCCCGGCAGGAACGGACGGCGCGGTGTTCTTCGCTGAAGGCAACGAATTCGCCTATCACAACGATCCCGACAAGACGGCGCAGTCGAAGAACAAGCACGGCTGGACGACGCTCGGCGACGTCGGCCATGTCGACGAGGACGGCTATCTGTTCCTCACCGACCGCAAGGCGTTCATGATCATTTCGGGCGGCGTGAACATCTATCCGCAGGAACTGGAAAACCTGCTCGTCACGCATCCGAAAGTCGCCGACGCGGCCGTGGTCGGCGCACCGGACGAGGAGATGGGCGAGAAAGTCGTGGCCGTCATCCAGCCGATGAACTGGGCCGAAGCCGGCGAGGCGCTGCGCAACGAGTTGATGCAGTTCGCCCGCGAAAATATTTCGCGCGTGAAGGCGCCAAAGCAGATCGACTTCATGGAGGAATTGCCGCGCCACCAGACCGGCAAGCTCTACAAACGGATCGTGCGCGACGCCTATTGGGGCAAGAAGAGCACGATCGTGTGAGGTTATCGCCTCTCCGCTCGCGGGAGAGGGAAGATCACGAGCCTATCGTGACTCCGCCGTCGGCGACGACGATCTGTCCAGTCATGAAGGTCGCGGCTTTCGAGGCGAGAAAGGCGACGATGCCGCCGATCTCGTCGGGCTCGCCGATGCGGCGCAGCGGGCTCGTGCGCGTGCGCTTCTCCAGATATTCCGGGTTCTCCCACAGAGCCCGCGCGAAATCGGTCTTGACGAGTCCTGGCGCGATGCAATTGGCGCGCACGTTCTTCGGTCCCCATTCGACCGCGAGATTTCGCGCGAGCGCGAAATCGGCCGCTTTCGATATGCCGTAGATTCCGAGCACGTCGGTGCCGCGGATGCCGCCGATCGAGGACACGATAACGATCGAGCCGCCGCCTTGTCCGGCCATGACCGGCGCGCAGAGATTGGCGAGCCAGATGTTGCTCTTGACGTTCGAGCCCATCACCTTGTCGAACGCCTCGTCCGGCAGCGCGCTGAGCGGGCCGTAGACCGGGTTGACGGCGGCGTTGCAGACGAGCGTGTCGATGCGGCCCCAGGCGTCGAGCGTTCCCTTGACCAGAGCTTCGACGTCGCCCTTGCGCGCGATGTTGCAAGGAATGACCTTCGCTTCGCCGCCCTTTTCGCGGATGCCTTTCACGACCTCCTCACAGGCGTCGGCCTTGCGCGAGGATACGATCACCTTCGCGCCCATCTGCGCCATGATTTCGGCGGCGGACCTGCCGATGCCGCGCGACGAACCGGTGACGATCGCGACCTGGCCTGAGAGATCGAAGGGATGGGTCATGGCGTGACTCTCGCGTGTTCCTTCTCCCCGCCAGCGGGGAGAGGGTGGCCGGAGGCCGTATGAGGGGCAGGGTGAGTTGCAATGTTCGAGCCGATCGACCGGCCCCTCACTCTGGCCCTCTCCCCGCTCGCGGGGAGAGGGGAAGGCTCAAGCCGCGATCAGGCCGCCCATGCTGGCGAGCTTCGCCAGATGATGGTCCGCGTCGCCGTAGAGCATGTCGATGCAGGTGCCGCGCTTGAAGTAATGGCCGACCTTCAGTTCGTAGGTCATGCCGACGCCGCCGTGCAGTTGGACCGACTGCTGACCTACGAAACGGACGGAGCGCCCGATCTGGATTTTCGCCGCCGACATGGCGCGTGCGCGTTCGGCTGCGTTGCTTTCGCCCGCCATCATGGTCGCGAAATAGGTGATCGAGCGCGCTTGTTCGATGAATACGAACATTTCGACCGCGCGATGCTGGAGCGACTGGAACGAGCCGATCGTGACGCCGAACTGCTTGCGCGTCTTCAGATATTCGACCGTGTCCGCATGCGCGGCGCCCATGCCGCCGACGGCTTCCGCGCAGAGCGCGGCGATCGCCTCGTCCGTCACGCGTTCGATAACGGGCAGGGCCTTGCCCGGCTCGCCGAGCACGTGGGCCGCGTCGACCTTGACGCCGGCGAACGAGATTTCGGCCGCGCGGGTCGCGTCCTGGTTCCAGTAGCCGCGGCGGGTGACGCCCGGCGCCCTGGCGTCGACAATGAAGAGGCCGATTCCGTCGCGGTCGTTCGCGTTGCCGGCGATGCGCGCCGAAACGATCAGATAATCGGCCGCGTCGCCGTTGAGAACGAGCGATTTCTCGCCGTCGATAATCCAGCCGTCGCCGTCCTTTTTCGCCTTAGTCTCGACATGTGCGAGGTTGTAGCGGGCGCGGCGCTCTCCGTGCGCGAAGGCGAAGATCGCCTCGCCGCCGGCGATCTTGGGAATGTACGTCGCGCGCTGTTCGGCGCTGGCGGCATGACGCAGGAGACCGCCCGAGAGAACGACGGTGGCGAGATAGGGCTCGACCGCGAGCGCGCGTCCGAGCGTCTCCATCACGATCATCGTCTCGACGGCTCCGCCGCCGAAGCCGCCGTCGGCTTCGGAGAAGGGCAGGGCGAGCAAGCCGAGTTCGGCGAACTGCGCCCAGATTTCCTTGGAGAATCCGTGCTCGCCTTTGAGATGCTGCTTGCGCTGGTCGAAATCGTATTTGTCGGCGACCAAACGTTCGACGGAGTCTTTCAGCATGCGCTGTTCTTCGGAGAGATCGAAATCCATGTGTTCTGTCCTTGGAGGATAGTCGAGGGCCGTTCGATCGGCCCGAATGTCATTCCCGCGAAAGCGGGAATCCAGTTCCCGCGATTTTCCGTTTGCTTTCTATTCCCGATCGACCGCTCGCGCGATCGCCGGGAATGACAGCGCGGCTCAAAGCCCCAAAATCGCCTTGGCGATGATGTTTTTCTGAATTTCGTTCGAGCCGCCGTAGATCGACACCTTGCGATAGTTGAAATAGGCAGGCGCGAGCGGCGAGGCCCAGTCGGGACCGGCCGGCGGTTCGTTCCAACCGTGGCCTTCCTTCTCCTCGCGGAAGGGCGCGACATAGGGGCCTGCCACTTCCAGCGCGAGTTCGGTGATCGCCTGCTGCAATTCCGAGCCCTTGATCTTGAGAATGGAGGAAGCGGGATCGGGCTTGCCCTTTTCGCGGTTGCGCTCGGCGGCGACAACGCGCAATTGCGTCATTTCGAGCGCCTTCAGCTCCACCTCGATCGCCGCGAGCTTCTCGCGGAAGCGGGGATTTTCGATGATCGGCCGGTCGCCGTCCTTCTCGCTCGCGGCGAGCTGCTTTATGCGGCGAATGCGCTCCTTGGAGGCGCCGACGCGGGCGATGCCGACGCGTTCGTTGCCGAGCAGGAATTTCGCGTAGTCCCAGCCCTTGTTCTCCTGGCCGACGAGATTTTCGACCGGGACGCGCACATCGTCGAAGAAGACCTCGTTGACCTCGTGGCCGCCGTCGATCGTCTTGATGGGACGTACGGTGATGCCCTTCGTCTTCATATCGATCAGAAGGAAGGAAATGCCTTCCTGCTTCTTCGCGTTCGGGTCGGTCCGCACGAGCATGAAGATCATGTCGCCGTGCTGGCCGAGCGTGGTCCAGGTCTTCTGGCCATTGACGACGTACTCGTCGCCTTCGCGCCGCGCGGTCGTCTTGAGGCCGGCGAGATCGGAACCTGCGCCCGGCTCCGAAAAGCCCTGGCTCCACCAGGTGTCGAGGTTGGCGATGGCGGGCAGGTACTTCTTCTTCTGCTCTTCCGTGCCGAACGTGTAGATCACCGGTCCGACCATGCTGACGCCGAAGGCGAGGGTTTGCGGCGCGGGCGCGAGCATCTGCTCCTCGAGCCAGATGTATTGCTGCACGGGCGTCCAGCCGGTGCCGCCGTAGGCGACGGGCCAGTGCGGAACCGCCCAGCCCTTCTTGTTGAGAATGCGCGTCCAGCGGACGAGATCGTCCTTGCTGGAGTGCAGCCCCTGCACGAGCTTTTCCCTGATGTCGGCGGGAAGGTTTTCTTTCAGGAAGGTTCGCACCTCCTCTCGAAAGGCGTTTTCTTCGGACGTAAAGCTGAGATCCATGATCGGCCCCTGTGAGTGGTCATGATGGTGACGCCGGCCGGCGCCGGCAGCCCTGCGGCCCGCATGGCGCGACCGCCGCGGCGATCACGGGCGGCGGTTCGACATGCGAAACGTTTCAGTGTGAACGGTCTGCGCGCTCCCCTGCGCTGTGTGTCGGGAACCGTTTGCAAAACCGGCTGGATACTCCCGACGGCAAGGCGAATGTCCGACAATTTTGCAGCGCATTTCATACTTTAGTGTTTGACCGGGACGCTAGTTTGTGATGCATTTCGAGTCAACGCGAAGGCGCACGCGCATGACGGAAATTCCCGCATGCACAGCGATTTCGAAGTGCGAAACCGGCGTCGGATCAAGAACGTCGGACGAAGGGTCGAGAGGGTGGACAGCTCAATGGTCGGAGTGGAATACGCGCGCCGGCGATTGCCGGGCGCGCGGCGTGTGCGCCGCGTCAACGGTGCTGCGGCGTTTGGGAGGATCAGATGAGCAGCGGTTCGGGGGACGGCGTCCCGCTTCTGGAAGTGCGGGATGTGGCCGTGCGTTTCGACGGCATCGTCGCGCTCGACGGCGTTTCGTTCAAATTGCCGAAGGGACAGATCCTGGGCCTGATCGGGCCGAACGGCGCCGGCAAGACGACCATGTTCAATTGTCTCAGCCGCCTCTACACGCCGACTTCCGGCGACGTCCTGTTCGAAGGAAAGAGCATTCTCGGCCGTCCGGCCTACGAGATGGCGGCCATCGGGATCGGCCGCACGTTCCAGAACGTCGCCCTGTTCTCGCGTCTGACTGTGCGCGAGAACGTTCTGATCGGCGGCCATTCCCATACGACCAGCAATTTCTTCGGCGATTCCCTGCGCCTGCCCAGCGCGCGCCGGACCGAGGCGCAATTGGAAAAGACGGCCAACGAACTGATGGATTATCTGCATCTCGGCGATGTTGCGGACCGCCCGGTGGCGGGGCTGCCGTTCGGCACGCAGAAGCGGGTCGAACTCGCGCGCGCGCTCGCAGCCAGTCCGAAACTTCTTTTGCTCGACGAGCCGGCCGGCGGCCTCAATCATGACGAAGTGCACGAACTCGGGCGGCTCGTGAAGCAGATCCGCGACGATCGCGATGTGACCGTGCTGCTTGTCGAGCATCACATGGGCCTCGTCATGTCGATTTCGGAAAACGTCGTCGCTCTCAACTTCGGCAAGAAAATCGCCGAAGGCGCGCCGGACGTCGTGCGGAAGGATCCCGAGTTGATCCGCGCCTATCTCGGCGGAGAGGCCGCATGAGCAAGCTGCTCGAAGTCAAGAATCTCAGGGCCTCCTACGGGCAGGTGCGGGTGCTGCACGGGCTGAATTTCAGTCTCGAAGAGGGCGGCGTGACGACTCTGCTCGGCGCCAACGGCGCCGGCAAGACAACGACGTTGCGCGCGATCTGCGGCATGGTGAAATGCTCCGGCGAAATCCTGTTCGAGGGCAAGAACATTCTCGGCAAGTCGACCGAGGACGTCGCACGCCTCGGCGTCGCGCATATTCCCGAGGGCCGCGGCACGTTCACGCGCATGACGGTCGAGGAGAATCTGCAACTCGGCGCGATCAGCCGCCGCGACACGCAGAACATCCCGAAGGACATCGACAAGATGTTCGATCATTTTCCGCGACTGAAGCAGCGCCGCACGCAGCAGGCGGGCACGCTGTCCGGCGGCGAGCAGCAGATGCTAGCCATCGCGCGCGCGCTGATGTTGCGGCCGCGCCTGATGCTGCTCGACGAGCCGTCCTTCGGCCTCGCGCCACTGGTGGTGAAGGAAATGTTCGAAATCCTCACCGCGCTCAATCGCGAGGAAAAGGCCTCGATGCTGATCGTCGAGCAGAACGCGGCGCTCGCGCTCGGCATCGCCGACGAGGCCTATCTCCTGGAAACAGGCTCGATCGTCATGTCGGGTCCGGCAAAACAGATCGGCGCGGACGAGAACGTGCGCCGCTCCTACCTCGGCTACTAGGAGTTTCGGGCTATGGAACTCTTCATCCAACAGGTTCTGGCGGGCATTTCGACTGGCGCCATCTACGCCTGCATGGCGCTCGCCGTCGTGATGATCTACCAGGCGATCGATCATCTCAATTTCGCCCAGGGCGAAATGGCGATGTTCTCGACCTTCATCGCCTGGCAATTGATCGAGAAATGCGTGCCGTATTGGCTCGCCTTCGTGCTGACAGTGATCATCTCCTTCATCGGAGGCATCGCGATCGAGCGTATCGTGTTCAAGCCGATCGAGAATGCGCCAGTGCTCAGCCACGTCGTTATCTTCATCGCGCTCTATTCGGTCATCAATTCGGCGGCCGGCTTCATATGGGACTTCACGGTCAAGAGCTTTCCGTCGCCCTTCGGCTCGGCGCCTCTGTTCGGATCGAGCCTCATCTCGGCGCATCAGGGCGGCATGGTTGCGGTGACGCTCGTCCTTTTGCTCCTGCTCTACGGGTTCTTCAGCTTCACACGCGTCGGCCTCGCCATGCGCGCGGCGGCGGCCAATCCCGCCTCGTCGCGGCTCGTCGGCATTCGCGTGTCCTGGATGGTGGCGCTCGGCTGGGGCATGGCGACCGCGCTCGGTTCGATCGCGGGCATGCTGATCGCGCCGGTCGTCTTCCTCGAGCCGAACATGATGATTTCGATTCTGCTCTACGGGTTCGCCGGCGCCGTGCTCGGCGGCCTGACGAGCCCCGGCGGCGCCGTGCTCGGAGGCTTCGCGGTCGGCGTGATCGAGAATCTCGCCGGCACCTACATTCCCGTCGTCGGTTCGGAACTGAAACTGCCGATCGCGCTGGTCGTGATCGTCGTGGTGCTCGTCTTCAAACCTGCGGGCCTCTTCGGCCGCGTCGTCGTCTCGCGAGTCTGACCCATGTCCGCACACGAAGAAACCGTCGTTCATCACGACATCGGCGAGTCGCCGGAAGGCGCGGAGCGCCTGATCGCCAAGCCCGCGGCGCCGGAGGCCAAGGCAGGCCTCCAGTTGCGCCATTTCGTGTTCGTCGCGCTGCTTGTGCTCGCCTTCGTCCTGCCGGCGTTCACCAAGAATTTCGTGGTGTTCCAGCTTACGCAGACCATGGTCTATGCGATCGCGATCGTCGGTCTGAACCTGCTCACCGGCTTCAACGGCCAGTTCTCGCTGGGTCATTCGGCGTTCTACGCGGTCGGCGCCTATACGGCGGCGATCCTGATGGAGCAGGCGGGCCTCAGCTACGTGTGGACGCTGCCGGTGGCCGGAATCATCTGCTTCATACTGGGCTTCCTGTTCGGCCTGCCCGCGCTGCGGCTGGAGGGCGTGTATCTTGCGCTCGCGACTTTCGCGCTCGCCGCCGCGACTCCGCAGATCCTCAAACTCTCGCCGCTTGAACACTGGACCGGCGGCGTCCAGGGCATTGTCATCACCAAGCCGGACGCGCCGTTCGGCTTGCCGCTCAACCAGGACCAGTGGCTGTATTATTTCACCTTGATCGTCGGCCTTATCCTCTATCTGGCAGCGCGCAATCTCGTCACGAGCCGCACGGGACGCGCGCTGATGGCGATTCGCGACAATCCGATCGCGGCGCGCTCGATGGGCGTCAACACATCGCTCTACAAGGCGAGCGCATTCGGCCTCTCGGCCTTCTACACCGGCGTCGCCGGCGCGCTCGGCGCAATCATCGTGCAATTCGTCGCGCCGGATTCCTTCACGCTGACCCTCTCGATCGGCTTCCTCGTCGGCCTCGTCGTCGGCGGCGTCGGCTGGTTGCCTGGCGCGCTGTTCGGCGGTGCCTTCCTCCTGTTCGTTCCGAACATCGCGGAGAACGTGTCGAAGGGTCTCTCCGGCGCGGTTTACGGCCTGCTGCTGATCGCGATCATCTACGTGATGCCTTCGGGACTCGCAGGGTTCCTGCAACTCATCGTCAGCAAGGTGCGCGGGAAATAATCGCGACGGCGTCAAGTTGCGAGGGCGGCGCGGTTGCGCCGCCTTTTGCTTTGGGCCTATCGTCCGCCAAAATTCGACAATCGGAGCTCTCATGTCCCGCACCTATCGCATCGCGGTCATTCCCGGCGACGGAATCGGCAAGGAGACGACGCCCGAGGGCGTGCGCGTGCTCGAAGCGGCGGCGAAGAAATTCGGCTTCTCGCTGCAACAGGACTGGTTCGATTTCTCGTCCTACGATTATTACGCCAAGCACGGCCGCATGATGCCGGAAGACTGGAAGGACAGGATCGGCAGGCATGACGCGATCTTCTTCGGCGCCGTCGGCTGGCCCGAAAAAATTCCGGACCACGTCTCCCTCTGGGGTTCGCTGCTTCTGTTCCGACGGGAGTTCGATCAATTCGTCAATTTGCGTCCGGTGAAGCTTATGCCCGGCGTGCCTTCGCCGCTCGCCAATCGCAAGCCGGGCGACATCGATTTCTTCGTCGTGCGCGAAAACACCGAAGGCGAATATTCGTCGATCGGCGGCCGCATGTTCCCCGGTACGGACCGTGAATTCGTCGTGCAGGAGACGGTGATGACGCGCACCGGCGTCGACCGCATCCTGAAATTCGCATTCGATCTCGCGGAACGCCGGCCGAAAAAGCACCTGACATCCGCTACCAAATCGAATGGCATTTCCATCACCATGCCTTATTGGGATGAGCGCGTGGAGGCGATAGCGAAATCCTATCCGGGCGTGAAGTGGGACAAGTACCACATCGACATTCTGACAGCGCATTTCGTGCTGCATCCCGACTGGTTCGACGTCGTCGTGGCGTCCAATCTGTTCGGCGACATCCTCAGCGACCTCGGCCCCGCCTGCACCGGCACGATCGGCATCGCGCCATCCGGCAATATCAATCCGGACGCTGATTTTCCCTCGCTGTTCGAACCTGTGCACGGCTCGGCGCCCGACATTGCGGGCCAGGGAATCGCCAATCCGATCGGACAGATCTGGTCGGGCGCCATGATGCTCGATCACCTCGGCGAACGCGAAGCCGCCGCCGAGATCGTCGCCGCGATCGAACGCACGCTCGCCGAACGCACCCTTCGCACACGCGACCTCGGCGGCAACGCGGACACGAGCGCTTGCGGCAAGTCGATCGCGGAAGCGCTTGGATAGCCGCACGCAATCCGCCCAAAAATTGGGCGTGCGCGCACCGCCTGAAGCCGGTTGAATGAGCGCGACCTGCCGGGGAGGCCAATATGCGACTCGTACTATTCGCGCTGCTGTCGCTGCTGCCGAGCGTCGCTCTCGCGCATCCCGGCCATGGCGATGCGGGGGGACTCACTGCGGGCTTCCTGCATCCGCTCGGCGGGATCGACCACATATTGGCGATGGTCGCCGTCGGGCTTTTGGCCGCCCGTCTCGGCGGCCGCGCGCTGTGGCTCGTTCCGTCGGCCTTTATCGCCATGATGGTCGCTGGCGGGGCGCTCGGGATGGCCGGCGTTTCAATTCCTTGTGTCGAGACGGGCGTGACGATGTCGGTCGTCGTGCTCGGCGCGGCCATCGCCTTCGAACTTGCGCCGCCCGTCGCCGTCGCGACGGCGCTCGTCGGCTTTTTCGCGATCTTCCATGGCCACGCACATGGCGCGGAAACGCCGGAGACCGCGTCCGGTCTCGCCTTCGGCGCGGGTTTTGTTCTGGCGACCGCGTTGCTGCATGCGGTCGGCTTTTGCGCGGGCCTTATCGTCGGACTGTCCGGACCGGGCGTCGCGCGTCCGCTGCGGAGAATCGCGGGCAGCGGCGCCGCGCTCGCTGGCCTCGCTATACTGGAGGGCTGGATCTGAGCGCCTGTAGTGGCGCCAGGCGGGTTTCTCTCGATTTCGCAGACGGCGTCTCAACCGCAAGGCGGCGCTTTTTCGCGTCGGCGGGCCGCGCTCAACGCGCCGCGCATTGCGCGCCTGCGCCAACGGACATTGCGCTCGGCGTCAACGCGTAGCAAACAGGAGCGCTCAATCCGGGTCGGAGTTCGGACGTGAACCTCTTTTCGCTTCTTCAACGGCGCGCCGAGACGCGCGGCCCGGTGCGCGTCGGCCTGATCGGCGCCGGCAAGTTCGGCTCGATGTATCTCGGGCAAGTTCCCTTCATTCCCGGCCTCGCGGTCTCCACCATCGCCGACCTCGACGTTTCGCGCGCGAAAAACGCCTGCCGGGCGGTCGGGTGGGACGATGCGCGGATCGCCGCGACGCAATTCGTGCAGGACGGCGCCGCGCTCTGCGCCCGCGACGATGTCGACGTTGTGGTGGAGGCGACGGGTTCGCCTGCCGCCGGCGTGAAGCATGCGCTCGCGGCGATCGCATCGGGCAAGCACATCGTCATGGTGAATGTGGAGGCGGACGTTCTCGCCGGTCCATTGCTGGCGCAAAAGGCGAATGCGGCGGGCGTCGTCTATTCCATGGCCTATGGCGACCAGCCTGCGCTCACGGCCGAAATGGTGGACTGGGCGCGGGCGACCGGCTTTCGTGTCGCCTGCGCAGGCAAGGGCACGAAATATTTGCCGGCCTACCATCATGTGACGCCCGACGGCGTGTGGGCGCATTACGGACTGACGCCGGAAGCGGCCAAAGCCGCCGGCATGAATTCGCAGATGTTCAATTCCTTTCTCGACGGAACGAAATCGGCGATCGAAATGGCGGCCATCGCCAATGCCTGCGACTTGACGCCGCCATCCGACGGCCTGCTGTTTCCGCCGTGCGGCGTCGACGATCTCGCATCGGTGCTGCGGCCGAAGAATGTCGGCGGCGCGCTCGAGCACAACGGGACAGTCGAAGTCGTCTCCTCGCTCGAACGCGACGGGCGGCCCGTGTTCCGCGATCTGCGCTGGGGCGTCTATGTGGTGCTGGAAGCCCAGAGCGACTACGCCGCCGCCTGCTTTGCGCAATACGGCCTGAAGACGGACGCGACCGGCCGCTATGCCGCGCAATACAAGCCCTATCATCTCATCGGCATGGAACTCTCGATCTCGATCCTGAGCGCGGTGCTGCGCGGCGAACCGACGGGCCAGTCGCGCTCGTTCAACGGCGACGCGGTCGCGACCGCCAAGCGCGCGTTGAAGAGCGGCGAGGCGCTCGACGGCGAGGGCGGCTACACCGTCTACGGCAAACTCCTGCCGGCGCAAAAATCGCTGGGGGAGGGCGCCTTGCCGATCGGCCTCGCCCATCACGTAAAGCTCGTGCGGGACGTGCCGGCCGGCGCCGTGGTGCGCTGGAGCGACGTGGCGATCGACGAGACGGTGCAGCATGTCGCCTTCCGCCGCGAGATGGAGCGCGCCTTCGCCGGCGCCAGAACGGCTGCGGCGAGGACGGCCGCGGAATGAGCGAGGATCTTCTCGTCCGGATCGACAACGGTATTGCCGAGATCACGCTGAACCGTCCAGCGCAGCGCAATGCGCTGACCTTCTCGATGTACGAGCGCATTCGCGAATTCTGCGAGAGGACGGTCGGCGATTCCTCGCTGCGCGCGATCATCGTGACAGGCGCGGGAGAAAAGGCGTTTGCCGCGGGCACGGATATTTCCGAATTCCACGCCGTGAAGACGGGCGCGGACGGCCTTGCCTACGAGGGAAAAATCGAACGGGTTCTAACAGCGTTCGAAGCGCTGCCGATTCCGACGATCGCCGCCATCTCCGGCGCCTGTACCGGCGGCGGCGCAGCAATCGCGGCTTGCTGCGATCTGAGGATCGGGACCGCGTCGACGAAATTCGGTTTTCCCATCGCGCGCACGCTCGGCAATTGTCTTTCGGCCGCGAATTACGCGCGCCTCGCCTCCCTCATCGGCGTCGCGCGCGTGAAAGATCTCATCTTCACCGCGCGGTTGATGGAGGCGCCGGAGGCGCAGTCGCTCGGGCTATTGAACGAAATCGTCGACGATCACGCCGCCCTCATGCGGCGCGCGCACGAAATCGCGGCGACGGTAGCGGCCCATGCGCCGATCACGTTGCGCGTGACCAAGGAGGCGTTGCGCCGCGTCGCCAATGCGCAGGCGGCGCCGAACGACGACGATCTCATCGCGCTCGCCTATGGATCGGACGATTTTCGCGAAGGCGTCGCGAGCTTTCTCGGCAAGCGGCCGCCGAAGTGGACGGGGCGATAAAAGCCTATGAAACGCATCTTCGACGGATTGAAGGTCATCGATTGCGCGAGCTTCATCGCCGCGCCGGCCGCCGCGACCGTCCTTTCGGATTTCGGCGCCGACGTCATCAAGATCGAGCCGCCGACCGGCGACGCCTACAGGCAGACCTTTACGGCCGCAGGGCAGCCGCAGAGCGACGAGAATTATTGCTGGCTGCTCGATGCGCGCAACAAGCGCTCGCTCGCCGTCGATCTAGCGAGCGCAGACGGGAAGGCGATCCTCGGACGGCTCGTTTCGACGGCCGACGTATTCATCACGAATTACCCCAGCGCCGTGCGCCGCAAGCTCGGATTTACCTACGCGGATCTGAAGGCGCGGAACGAAAAGCTGATCTACGCTTCCTTTAGCGGCTATGGCGAACGCGGCGCCGAGGCCGACAAGCCCGGTTTCGACACGACGGCCTGGTGGGCGCGCTCGGGCATGATGGACGGCGTACGCGCGACGAGCGCGAACCCCGCGCGATCGCTCGGCGGGATGGGCGATCATCCCTCCTCGCTCGCGCTCTTGTCCGGGATTTTGATGGCGCTCTATCGCCGGCAACAGACAGGCGAAGGGGGCGAAGTCACCTCGTCGCTACTCGCCAACGGCCTGTGGGCGAACGGCCTGATCGCACAAGCTGCGCTCTGCGGGGCGCATGTTCCGCCGCGGCCGTCGCGCGACGCCGCGCCGAATGCGCTCGGCAATTCCTACAGGTGCCGTGACGGGCTCTGGCTCATCATCGCGATCCACAACGAAGACCGGCAATGGCCCGATCTGCTGGATTGTCTCGGCGCGCAGCGCCTGCAGGACGATCCGCGCTTTGCGACGCGCGAAAAGCGACTCGCCAATTCCGTCGCGTTGATCGCGGAACTCGATTCCGTTTTCGCGTCGCAGGATCGCGCCTTCTGGCGTGATCGCCTGAACGCGAAGCATATCCTGTTCGACATCATCGCAACGCCGGCCGACCTCCACAACGATCTACAGATGATCGAGAACGACATTCTCGTCCCTTTCGCGGACGGAAGCGGCGAGACGATCAATTCGCCGATCTGGCTCAGCGGGGAAACGAAGGTCGCGCCCAAGCGGGCGCCGGAGCTCGGCGAACATAGCGATGCGATCCTGCGCGAAGCGGGCTTCGCCGAGGATGAGATCACGCGCATGCGCGCCGCCAAAAGCGTCGCTTGAACCCTACTTCGGTTCGATGTCGTTGCGGCCGCCCGGCGCGCCGGGCGGAGGAATGACCGGCATCGAATTCGGATGCGGGTTGGGCGCGGGCTTCGCCATTTTCGGATCGACGTCGGGCGGCGGCCTCACGACGCCGTTCGATTTCTCGAGCTTTTCGCTCAGCGAGCCGCCTGGCGGAAGCTGCGGCTTTGGCGGCGCCGTGTCGCTCTGCGCCATGACGTAGGTTCCGCCGATCGCGAGCAGCGCGATGACGCCAAGTTCGCGCATCATAGGCGCGCCCCCATCTACCTTGTTTCTTTCGTCATGAAAGTCCCGCACGGAATTGAGCTGACCGCTCCAACGCCTGCGCGGCCACACGGTTCCCCGTCGAAGAATTTTGCGGGCTATTGGATCAGAGAGGCCTGCCTTCGAGCCACGCGCGGCCTTTCGCGTAGAGCGCCTCGACCTCCGGCCCCTTGAGGCCCGGCATGTCGCGCTTCACCTGATAGCCGATCTTCGTCTGGATATAGGCCAGGTGGCGATAGCCGACAGGAAAAGAATTCAGCAATTGCTGGTCGAGCGTCAGTTTGGCTGCCGGATCGAGCGGATCGAGCCTGTCCTTTTCGTAGATCGGCTGGCGCCAGCGCAACTTCCATTGCGCGCCTTCCTTCAGAAAGAAGTCGTAGAAGCGCCCGGTGCAGACGATGTCGCAGACGACGCCGTCGACTGGCCCGCGCTGCGAGATCGTCATTTTTGTTTGCGCGATCGCGCGCTCGCCTGCGACCTCCACCGACGATCCGCCGAGGAAGTGCAGGATGCTGACGCCCTTGTTCCACCCCTCGATGGACGCCGCGATGAATTCGTCGGCCGAGCCTTGCTTCCAGGTCGCCTCCATGCGGCCGTCCTTCGCCCACACCGTACGAAACCGCTCCCAATCGCCGGCGTCGCGCCAGACGGCCCAGTTCTCCACCGCCTCGCGGATGAGAATACGGTCGAGCATGGCCTGATCCATCGTCTGTCTTCCGATCAATGCGCGGCCGCACGCTGCGTCGCGACGAATTCCTTCGCGAGCGCGGCGACGCGCGTTGCGCCGACGCCAATCTCGCGGACCTGTCCGGTCGGCACGACTTTCGCGCCGAGAAAATAAAGTCCGGGCGCAGAAGGCTTGCGATCGCAATTGCTGCGCAGAGGCGAGGCCACCCGGCCCCGCGCCGATTACTTGCCGGTCGTCACGATAATTTTGCCGAGATGGGCCGATGTCTCCATCAATGCGTGAGCGGCGCGGGTCTCGGCCATTGGGAATGTCGCATGCACGAGCGGCTTGACCGCGCCGGAATCGAGCAGCGGCCAGACTTTTTCGCGCAAGGCTTTTGCGATCTCGGCTTTCTGCGCGAGCGTGCGCGGCCGCAGCGTCGAGCCCGTCAGCGTCAGGCGTTTCACCATAACCGGCGTGTAGTTCAGTTTCTCGACCATCGGCCCTTGCAGGAAGGCGATCTGCACAAGGCGGCCTTCAAGCGCGAGCAGCGAGATGTTCTTTGCGATGTAGGGGCCGCCCACCATGTCGAGAATGACGTCTACGCCACGCTTGTCGGTGATCTGCAACACCTCGGCGACGAAGTCTTGCGTGCGATAATCGATCGCGTGATCCGCACCGATCGTCTTGCAGAAGGCGCATTTCTCCGGCGAGCCGGCGGTGGCGATCACGGTCGCGCCGAAATGTTTGGCGAGCTGGATCGCGGTCGAGCCGATGCCGGACGAACCGCCGTGGACCAGAAAGGTCTCCCCCTTCTTCAGCGCGCCGCGCGTAAAGACATTATCGAAAACGGTGAAATAGGTTTCCGGCACGCCGGCCGCCTCGATCAGCGACAACGCCTTCGGCTTCTGCAGGCAGAGCGCGGCGTCGGCCAGCGCATATTCGGCATAGCCGCCGGAGCCGACGAGCGCGCAGATTTCGTCGCCGACCTTCAGGCCGCTCACGCCTTCGCCGAGCGCCACGATGCGGCCGGCGATCTCGAGGCCGGGCACGGCGCTTTCGCCGGGTGGCGGCGGATAGAGCCCCTGGCGCTGGATGCAGTCCGGGCGATTTATTCCAAAGGCTGCTACTTCGACCAGCACCTTGCCCGGGCCAGGTCTCGGCGTGTCCGTCTCGGCAAGCCGCACGACCTCCGGGCCGCCGGCGCCGTCGAATATGATCTGCTGCATTTTCGGGGGCAGGGCGGACATGGGCGTTCTCCTCTCGTGCGTCTGGATTAGGAGATTGCGGGCCGCGGAGCAATGCAGACGCGCTTGCCTTC
>JAGWTW010000163.1 GCA_028868735.1 Hyphomicrobiales bacterium
AATCGAACCGGAGATGCCGACAGGGAAGGCGCCGATATGTATGCGGCGTCCGTCGATCTCGTAGATGCGGTTGGCGCGCACGACGCTCGCGCCGATCGTCTCCAGATACGCGCCGAAATTCGATGCGTCGTTTTCCGTCTGAAAGCCGACGAGATCGAATGAGGTCAACGCGCCGAGCGTTTCGGCATGTTTCGGAAGCGCAAGCAGAATGTCCGGCGGCGGACAGGGGATGTGCAGGAAGAAGCCGATCGGATTCTCGTGCCCTTTTTCGCGCAGATTCAGCGCAAGACGCATCAGATGATAATCGTGCACCCAGACGATGTCGTCGGGCACGAGAAACGCTGACACCTGATCCGCGAAATACGAATTCACTCTGATATAGCCGGACAAATCGGACCGCGTGTACTCGGCAAGGTCGCTGCGATAATGCAGAATCGGCCACAACACGCTGTTGGCGAAGCCGTTGTAATATTCCTGATAATCGGCGGTTTGCAGATCGAGCGCGACGTAGCTGAGCTTTTTCCCCTCGATGACTTCGGGAGGACCCGGCGTTTCGTCGACGACGCGCCCGCTCCAGCCGCACCAGACGCCTCGTCGGCCACGGAAGGCCGCCTTGACGGCGACGACGAGACCGCCCGCCTGCCGGGAACCCGGCAGCGCGACACGGTTCGATACGATCACCAGCCGCGCCACCATGCGTCCTCCCATCGGTTCGAAAGATGCATGGCGGAATTGATCACGCCAGCCATCGAATATGTCTGGGGAATATTGCCCCACAATTGGCCGGTTTTTGGATGGATGTCCTCCGACAGCAGCCCGTACTTGTTGGAATGGGACAGAATGTCCTGAAACACCTCGCGCGCCTGCTCGCGCTTGCCGATGGCGGCAAGCGCGTCCGCATACCAGAAATTGCAGACGATGAAGGCGGTTTCCGGCTCGCCGAAGTCGTCTGCGGCCGTGTAACGCATGATGCGCCCGTTGCGCTTCAGTTCGCGGCCGATCGCGGCGACGGTCATCACGAAACGCGGGTCGGTGGGCGGCAGCAAGCCGAGATCGGCGATCATCAGGACGCTGGCGTCGAGATCGTCATGCCCAAACGCGCCGACGATGGCGCCGCGCTTCTCGCTCCAGGCGCCCTCGAGAATGGCGCGGCGAATGACGCTCGCACGATCGCGCCAGTAGGCGCTCCGATCCGGCAGACAGAGATAGCCGGCTATTTGCGACAGCCGGTCACACGCGGCCCAGCACAATGTCGCTGAATAGGTGTGAACGCGCGTGCGCCCGCGATATTCCCAGATGCCCGCGTCAGGAGTCAGCGCGAGCTTCGCCGCGCGTTCGCCGAGCGGTTCGAGCCTGCGAAACAGCGCCTCGTCGCCCATTTTGGGCAAGCGATGGTCTACGAACATCTGCTTGGCGCCGAGCACGACGCTGCCGTAGCCGTCGTGCTGGGCCTGTTCCGCCGCGGCGTTGCCGATGCGCACGGGCCCCTGGCCGCCGAAGCCTTCGAGATTTTCCGCCAGACGCTCGTCGAGCGGCGCTCCGGGCACGATCGAATGCAGGGGACTGAGCACGCCGTCGGGATCAGCGACGACGGTCGTGAGGTAGTTGATGTAGGATTCCATGGTTTGCGTGGCGCCGAGGCGATTGAGCGCGGCGACGACGAAGAACGCGTCGCGCAACCAGCAGAACCTGTAGTCCCAGTTGCGCATCGTTCCCGGCGCCTCCGGAATGGAGGTCGTATGCGCGGCGATGATGGCGCCGGTCTCCTCGAAGCTGCACAATTTGAGCGTGATCGCGGCGCGGATGACTTCGCCCTGCCATTCGAAGGGAACGCCGAGCGTACGCACCCATTCGCGCCAGTAAACAAGCGTGCGCGTCTCGAAGTCGCGCGCGGTCGAATCGATCTCGCTGAGGAACGGCTCGTCCACGCCGAAGATGAGCGTAAGCGGCCGCGTCAACGCGAACATGGTTTCGCCGGCGATGAAGGACAGCGGCGCGTCGGTCGACAGACGCAGAACGTCGCGGTCGCCGACGTAGCGGATATGATTCGAGCCGATCACGACCTGCGCGGGTTTGCCGCCATAGTTGAACGCCGGGCGGACGCGCAGCGCGATTCGCGGCAGGCCCGCGACCGGCTCGATCCGGCGCACGAATTGCGGCGGACGAAATACGCGTTCGTAGCGCCCGAAACGCGGCATGAAATCGGTGATCTTGACGATCGCGCCGTGCTCGTCCTCGAGAAACGTCTCGAGCACGGCGGTGTTGCGGGCGTAACTGGAGGTCGTCTTGACCTGGTCGTGCAGAACGACGTCGGTAAAGCCCTTTTCCTCCGATCCCGACAGCAATCTGCAGAACACCGGGTCGCCGTCGAATCGGGGAAAGCACCACCACACGACGCGCGCTGACGAGTCGATCAGCGCCGCGACGCGACAGTTTCCGATGAGCGCGAGATCGAGCGGCTGTCCGTCATTCATCGGCTTGCGCCCCCTTGTCCGCCAGGCGCTTCACGAAAGCGCGCACGTCTTCCGGCGACGCGAAGGTCGCGTCGGCGCCCGCCATCGGCGTCGATACGGCGAATCCCTGCCCGCCGAGCGCCTGAGCCGCGGCGAAGCCGTCGAGGTCGGTCGTGTCGTCGCCGACGAAGATCGGACGGCGTCCGGCGAATGGCGCGGCGTCCATGAAGCGGCGCACGGCGCGGCCCTTGCCGATGTCGGCGGATTTGATCTCGTACACGCAATGGCCGCGCAGGATCGCAAGTTCCGTTTCGCCGCGCGCCTGAAGGATGCGAAGGAGACGATCGTAAATTTCGGCTTCTGCTTGCGGGCATGCGCGCCAGTGAACCGCAACGGCGGTGCGCTTGCCCTCGACGATCGCGCCGCGGTAATTCGCCGCCATCGCGCGCACGACGCCGAGCAGATCCTGCGAAATTTCGCGCGCGCCGGCGTCGACGACGGGACCGTCGCGCGCGATGCGCATTTCGGCGCCGTGGACGCCGCTCGCGGGCAAGCGCAACGGATCGAAGATGCGGTCGATATCCTCGATGCGGCGGCCGCTCACGATCGCGAGCGCGCCGCCGAGCCGATCGTAGAGCCGGTCGAGCGCGTCGACGAGCTGTCGATCGGCTCTCGCCTCGTCGGGCCGCAACGCAAGATCGAGCAAGGTGCCGTCGGCGTCGGCGAACAAGGCGATCTCGTCTGGCGAGATGCGGCCGAACAGCGTCGCGTCGCGATCGTCTCGCAGGAACATGTTTCGGGGGATTGTGCTCGTGGACATGAACGAAGCGCGCGCCTATCTATCTGGTATCGACCGTCAGAATTCCGAATTCCGGCCGCCGCAGCGGCGTGTGGAGCGCCGCTTGGACTTTCCCCATCCTCTCATCGTGTGCGACGTCGGCGGAACGAATGTCCGCGTCGGCTTCGTGGAGGCGCCGGGAGACGAGGTCCGCCGGCTCGGAAACGCGTCCACCGATTCGCATTCGAGCTTCGTTGCAACGATCAAGGCAATGCAGGAACGCACGAAGACGCGTGTGCGTTCCCTCGTCGTAAGTGCGGCGGGTCCCGCGCGCGGCGCCGTCATCCGCATGACGAACGCAGACTGGACGCTGGACGGCGCCCAGATGGCGCAGACGCTAGCGCTCGAACAGGGGCTTCTTCTCAATGATTTCGAGGCGCAGGCGATAGCGTTGCCGCATCTGGCTGCGGCCTGGACCAGGACGATCGGGTCCGGGCGGGCGAGCGCGCCGGCGCCCCAACTCGTTCTCGGACCGGGGACGGGGCTCGGCGCCGCCGCTCTGCTTAAGGCCGGTGAAAAATGGCTGCCGGTCGTGACCGAGGCCGGACATATGTCGTTCGGTCCGGCCGACGGCGAAGAAGAGCGCGTCTGGACGCATCTCGAGCGCGCGCACGGGCGCGTGACGTTCGAATCCGTGCTGTCGGGCCCGGGCCTCGCGCGCCTGCATGCAGCGATGCGCGCGGCGCGCGGCCTGCCGCCGACTTTGCGCGCGGCGCCCGAAATCGCGCCGGCGGCCGCCGGCGGAGACGAGGTCGCGATCGCGACGATCCGCTTGTTCTGGCGGCTGGTCGCGCGCTGCGCCGGCGATCTCGCGCTCGCCTATCTCGCGCGCGGCGGCGTCACGCTCGCGGGCGGGGTTCTGCCTCGGCTCGTCGACTGGCTCGACCCGCAGGCGTTCCGCGAGGCCTTCGAAGCCAGAGCGCCGATGGATGCGCTGGCGCGCGAAATCCCGACGCGCCTGCTGATCGAAACCGACGCAGCGCTCACGGGAATGGCCGCGCTTGCGGCGACGCCGAGCGCTTATGCAATCGACTACGGGGACCGCGCATGGCGCCCTTCATCGCGGGCGACATGAGCGCGGCGCGGAGATCGCGGAAACGGCGAAAGACTAGGCCGCGTTCGGGGTCTGCGAGGCGATCAGCAACGAATAGAGCGCGGACGCGTCGCGCGTTGCGCGCAATGTCGCGATCAGGCTCTGGTCGCGCAATACGCGCGCGACGCGCGAAAGCGCGTTGAGATGATCGGCGCCTGCCGATTCCGGCGCGATCAGCAGGAAGATGAGGTCGACCGGCGCATCGTCCAGCGCCTCGAAATCGATTGGTTTTTCCAGTCGCGCGAACACGCCGAATATCCGGCCGCATTTGGCGAGCTTTCCGTGCGGAATGGCGATGCCGCCGCCGACTCCGGTTGAGCCGAGCCGCTCGCGCTGGGTGAGCGCGTCGAAGATTTCGCGCGCGTCGAGCCCGGAGACGGTCGCGGCTTTCTCGCTCAGTTCCTGAAGAACCTGCTTCTTGTTCGCGCCCTTGAGTGCGGGGAACACCGCGTCGGGCTTCACCAGGTCGTTCAACGGCATGATGGAAAAGATCCTGTCCAGACCGCGCCCGGCGACACGCAAACGTCGTGCCGCCCGACGCTCTCAGCTCGAAGCGCTCTGATTTTGATCGGCGATGGGGTCGAGCCAGCCAATGTTTCCGTCTTGGCGTCGATAGATGATGTTCACGCGGCCGGTCGCAGCGTGTCGGAAGGGCAGCACGGGCGCGCCGGTCAGATCCAGCTCCATCACGGCCGCGGCGATCGACATATCCCCGAGGCGCGTGGTCGTTTCAGCGATAACCGTGGGCGAGAATTCGTGTTCCGCCGGCGCTTCGCGTTCCTCGTCCATCGCCTCGAGCACATAGCTGGCGACGGTTTCGCCAGCGCCGTTCTCGACGTGCTTGTGGCCCTTGAGGCGTCCCTTGTAGCGACGCAGGCGCTTTTCGATGCGATCTGCCGCCTGATCGAAACAGGCGTACGGCTCCTGCGCGCGGGCGTCGGCCTGCAACGTCACGCCCGACGACAGGTGCAGCGTACAATCGGTCCGGAATCCGGAACCCTCGGGCGCGATCGTGACATGGCCGCTCAGCGAGCCGTCGAAATATTTGGCGGTAGCCGCAGCGAGCTTGGACTGCACATGCGCGCGCAGGGCTTCGCCGATGTTCATGTTTTTGCCGGAAACCCGCAACGACATCTTTTCCTCGGTTTTCTAGCAGGGACTGTCTCGTCGACCGTTTGCCGGCCGTCCTGAAATGGGTGAAGCGCAGCGAGCGGGACACCGTTACGAGCGCGCGCGGATGAAGTCAACCACGACGTGCTGCATCATATTTTCTTTCTATTACAACGGCTTAAATGCGCGCATCACGCAGACTGCAGCTGAGCGGCCATTTTTTCGCGGCGGCGCTCGACCGAGGAGGGAATGCGCAGGCTCTCGCGATATTTGGCGACGGTGCGGCGCGCGATGTCGATATTGGCTTCCTTCAGCCGGGTCACGATCGCGTCGTCCGACAAAATGTTCTCCGCTCGCTCCTGCTCGATCATCTGCTTGATTCGGAACCGCACGGCTTCCGCAGAATGGGCCTCGGCGCCCGCCTGCGCCGGGATCGAGGCCGTGAAGAAATATTTCATTTCGAACAGGCCGCGCGGCGTCGCCATATACTTGTTGGAGGTGACCCGGGAGACCGTGGATTCGTGCATGCCGATGGCGTCGGCGATGGTTCTGAGGTTGAGGGGCCGCAGGTGTTCCACGCCATGAGCCAGAAAGCCGTCCTGCTGGCGCACGATCTCGCTCGAAACCTTCAGGATCGTGCGGGCGCGCTGTTCGAGGCTCTTGGTCAGCCAGTTCGCATTCTGGAGACAGGTGGCGAGGAAGGTCTTGTCCGCTTCGCTGGCGCGGGCGGAATTGACCGTCGCGGCATAGGTCTGGTTGACCAGAACGCGCGGCAGGACCTCGGTATTGAGCTCGACCCGCCAGCCGCCGTCGGCGGCCGGCCGCACGACGACGTCGGGGGCGACCGGCTGAATGGGTTCGCCGCCGAAGGCGCGGCCGGGTTTGGGGTCCAGGCGACGGATTTCGGCCAGCATGTCGACGAGATCCTCGTCGTCGACCCCGCACAGGCGCCGCAGCGTCGCGAATTCGCGTCGCGCCAGCAGCGGCAGATTGGCGAGGAGAGCTTGCATGGCAGGGTCGCACCGATCGCGCTCGCGCAACTGGATCGCCAGGCATTCAGCCAGATCGCGCGCGCCGACGCCGCTCGGATCCAGGGTCTGGATGGTCTTCAGAACCGTCTCGACGCGGCCCTCGGCCACCCCCAGGCGGTGCGCGGTCTCGGCGAGGCTGTCCCGGAAGTAGCCGTATTCGTCGAGCGAATCGATGATCGTCTGGCCGATCAGCCGGTCGACCGGATCGACGCAGGCGACCATGAATTGTTCGGACAGATGTTCGGCGAGCGTAGGCTTTGCTGCGACATAGGCTTCGAGATTGCTCGCCTCGCCGTCGCCGCCGCCCGAGCCCGTTCCCGGCGAGCCCGTCCAGGCGCTCGCCGAAAGGCCGGGGTCGTCGGGCGTCGTGACGGCGGCCGGCGTCGGCGCGGCGTCCGGCTCAAAGGCGTTCGACACATCGGTACCGAGATCCCCGGAGAGCTGGGCGCCGTCGACGGGCAAATCCTGGCGCGCCCAGTCCGGCGCCTCGCCCGCCGGCTCGGCCCGCTCGGCCTCCCCGTAGCGATCGATCGAGGGCTGCGCATCGGGCGCCGGCGCGTCGTCCGCGCGCTCCAGCAGGGGATTGCGGTCGAGTTCGTCCTGAACGAAAGCCGAAAGCTCGAGATGCGAGAACTGCAGCAGCTTTATCGCCTGCAACAGCTGCGGCGTCATGACCAGGGACTGGCCCTGTCGCATCATGAGGCGGGTGGATAACGCCATTCAGTCTACTCGAAGCCCAGCTGATGCTGCGCCGCACAATGATACGCGGCCCGTTTTTTGCTTCAA
>JAGWTW010000164.1 GCA_028868735.1 Hyphomicrobiales bacterium
GCACCTCGATGTCGGCTCATCACATCCTGGGGCTGGAGAAGGTCCCAAGGGTTCGGCTGTTCGCCGATTAAAGTGGTACGTGAGCTGGGTTCAAAACGTCGTGAGACAGTTTGGTCCCTATCTGCCGTGGGTGTAGGAGAATTGAGAGGATTTGCCCCTAGTACGAGAGGACCGGGGTGAACGTACCTCTGGTGGACCTGTTGTGGCGCCAGCCGCAGTGCAGGGTAGCTATGTACGGTCGGGATAACCGCTGAATGCATCTAAGCGGGAAACCCACCTCAAAACGAGTTCTCCCTTGAGAGCCGTGGAAGACGACCACGTTGATAGGCCGGGTGTGGAAGCGCAGCAATGCGTGCAGCTTACCGGTACTAATAGCTCGATCGGCTTGATCGCTCTCATTACTCGATGCCCATGCTCGAATGCATGTGGGCGCGATGCGGAAATTCCAGTTTGCTTCTTTTCATGTGCTTCGCCGGCCTGGTGGCTTTCAGCGTAGCGATCAGACCCGATCCCATCCCGAACTCGGCCGTCAAACGCTACAGCGCCAATGGTACTATGTCTTAAGACCTGGGAGAGTAGGTCGTCGCCAGGCCTGCGAAGCACATGAAATCTTCCTCTTCATATGTTCGAAAATGGCGAATAGCGAGTGGCGATACGGTTTTCCATTCGCTACTCCCTATTCGCCATTTTTGTTTTGCCGCGGGGTGGAGCAGCCCGGTAGCTCGTCAGGCTCATAACCTGAAGGTCACAGGTTCAAATCCTGTCCCCGCAACCAAACATGAAGCCCCGCGTGTCCTCACGCGGGGCTTTTTGCTTGTCAGGGCGCCAGCGGCTTCATTGACGCGAGCGTCTCCGGATTGCCGGGATCGTGCCCGTTGAGATAGACGAGCGGACGCCGCGCGGCGAGCGCGAGAATCCTCTTGTGCGTCTCGATTTCCCCGGCAGGATCCGCGCCGAGCCCGTCCGGCCGCCGGCGCATCAGCGCGTCGGCCGTATAGCTCGCATCGCCCGCGAGCAGCGCGAGTTTGTCGCCCATATCGACCGCGACCGAGAGATGGCCGAGCGTATGGCCGGGCGTGGCGACGATTTTCACCGCGCCGTCTTTCGTCACGGGAATCGCGCCTGCGAGCAGGTCGTCCGACGCAGCAGGCTGTTCGATCGCATCCGGCCTGAACCAGTCCGGCCAGCGGTCGTTCGGATAGCCCGCGACGCGTCCCGCAAAGCCGCTCGCCGTTTTCAGTTCGGTCGCACTGCAGAGGATGCGCGCTTTCGGGAAATAGCGGAGTCCGCCGGCGTGATCGGTGTGGAGATGCGTCAGCACGACCGTCTTCACATCTGCCGGATCGAATCCCGCCGCCTTCAACTGCGGTCCGATCTCGGCCGCTGGCGGAACGTCGAACCGGATCGAATATCTGTAATAGGGATGCCAGCCCGCAAAATAGCCGGGCTTCATCACGTCCGCGGTTTCGCCGGTGTCGACGAGGATCAGGCCGTCGTCATGTTCGATGAGATAGGCATAGATCGGCAGGGGCGCGCTCCAGCCCTTGCCGAACAGGCCGTTGATCATGCGCTTGAGGCCTTCGCCTTCGGCGACGAGTTGCGCGGCGCGAAGGGAAGCCGTGCCTGTCTCCAGAATGTGGATTTTCGCCATGGCGCGCCTCCACGAAACTGAATGATTCTTTGCTTTCCGTCGCGCTCGTCAGGCATGGCTCGAAACGTGTTGCGCGATCGTGTCGACGATCTGCGGCGC
Source organism: Hyphomicrobiales bacterium (assembly GCA_028868735.1). Lineage (GTDB taxonomy): Bacteria > Pseudomonadota > Alphaproteobacteria > Rhizobiales > Beijerinckiaceae > JAJXWB01. Next base: position 1,751 of record JAGWTW010000164.1, read on the forward strand.
GAGCGGCGTCGGTATCGCATGTCCCATCGTCTTCACCACGACGAGCTTGCTGCCCGGAATCGATTTCGCGGTGTCCTCGCCGGCCGCCAGCCGCACGAGCGGGTCGACGTCGCCGTGAATGACGAGCGCCGGGGTCTTCGCCGCGCCGAGTTTCGCGCGCCGGTCGCCGGAGGCGAAGATCGCCAGCATCTGGCGCGCCACGCCCATCGGATTGAGGCCGCGTTCCCATGTCCTGGCGGCGCGTTGCGCGTCGCGCGACTCGTCGGCGGGAAAAGATCCTGCGCGCAGCACTTTCCAGGTCTTTGCGAACGCCTCGATATAGTCCTCGCGCGACTTCGGCGGCGGCGCCATCAGGACCGCGGCGGCTTCGGGCGTGGGCGGCGGCAGTGCTGGATTGCCGGTCGACGACATGATGGACGTCATCGACAACATGCGATCGGGGAAATTGATCGCCATTTCCTGCGTGATCATGCCGCCCATCGAGGCGCCGACGACATGCGCGCGCGAAATCCCGAGATGGTCGAGCAGCCCGCAGGCGTCGGCGGCCATATCGCGCAGCGTGTAGGGCGATTCGATTTTCTCGCCGCGCATCTGCTTCATGATGAGATCGGCGAAATCGACTTTCACGGGCGCGTCGATCTTCGAGGAACGGCCGATGTCGCGATTGTCGAATCGCACGACGCGATAGCCGCGCCCGGCGAGTTGCGCGCAGAAATCATCGTCCCAGAGCGTCATCTGCGCGCCGAGTCCCATGATGAGCAGGATCACGGGCGCGCGGCCGTCGCCGAACGTCTGATAGCAGAGCGTCTGGCCATTGGATTTGGCGAAAAGCTCCGGCGAAACGGCAATGTCGCTGGCCATGTGTCCTCCCTGATCGAGCCAGAGTGGACTGCGCGCCGACTCAGCGCAAGCGTTCGAGCAGAGCTTCGGCGGCGGCGGGATTTCGCTCCTTGAAGCCGCTGATGAAATAGAAGAACACGTCGCGCGCACGCGCGTCGTGCGTTGTCGAGACCGCCGGCGCCCCTTCGAGCCGACCGCCTGCCGCGAGCGCCTTCGCTCTCTCGGCCCATAAATCCAAGGCCTTCGGCGCATAGCCGAGTTTGGCCTTATCGGTTGCGCCCATCACCCGCAGATAAGCGAAATCGGCCGTGAGGTCGGCGATCTCCGGATATTTCGAATCGCAGGCCGTTACGATCGCCGCGCCGCGCTTTCGCGCGAGATCGGCAAATTCTGCGCACAGAAACGTTTCGTGACGGACTTCCAGCGCGTGACGCACGGGACGTCCGCCGATTTCGCGCGGCAGCAGGTCGAGGAAGGCCGCGAAATCCTCGCTCATGAATTTCTTCGTCGGCGCGAATTGCCAGAGGATCGGGCCGAGCTTCGCCTTCAATTCCGACAGGCCGCTCTCCACGAAGCGCGAAATCGATTCAGCCGTCGATGCAAGCTCGCGCTTTTGCACGACATAGCGCGGCGCCTTCACCGCAAAGACGAAATCGTCCGGCGTCTCGTCGCGCCACTTGGCGAAGCTCGCCGGCGTCTGCGTGCGATAGAACGTGCCGTTGATCTCGATCGACGTCAGTCTGCCGCTCGCATGCTCCAGTTCGCGCGCGTGCGGCAAGCCCTTCGGAAAAAACGTTCCACGCCAGGGCTCGTAGGTCCAGCCGCCGACGCCGACGCGAATGCGGCCGGACTTGTTGTCGATCTTTTTCGCTGCTTTCGCCATGGCGGCTCTCCCGCGAGGATTGTCGGGCGCCGCGCCGGCAAATCAAGTGCGTGCGAAAACGAGCGTCGGCCGCGATTCCCGCGCGGCGATCGCCGTCCGCAGCGCGACGACGAAGAGAAGGATCGTCGCCGGCGCGCCGAATGGAACGCCGAAGGCGATGGCGAAGGGCCGCGCGATCAGCGGCGTCATGAAGCCGAGCGCGAGCCCGGACTTCTCGTATGGCTGGAATCCGCGTTCGAGTCCGTGACTTGCAAGGAGCGCCAGCGCCGGGCCGAGCGTCATCATGTCGTAGTCGAGGCAATAGGGAGTCGTCAGCTGCGTCGCGATCAGCGCCGCCGCGATCTTCACGCGCATGTCGGCGCTCGAGCGCCACACCCAAGCGAGCGCGCCAAGCGTCGCCAGCGTGGCGACGCTCTGCACGCCGTAGGCCGCGCCGATGCTTCCGCCGAGCAGCCTGACGCCGGCGAACACGCTCTGGATCTTCTCGAAGCCAGCCGCACCCTGTTCGATCACGATCGTGCGGGTGACGTCGAGATTTGCGAAGAAGGCGCGCCAGGCTTCGACGCCGAACAGGGCAAAGGTCGCGAGCGTCGCCAATGCGCCGACCAGCGCGCCGGAGACGATCGCGCGCCATCGAAAATGCAGAAGCAGCGCAACCGGCAGCACGATCGCGAAATTCGGTTTGTAGGCGAGAAGCGCGAGCAGCGCGCCCGCAAGCCAGGGACGCCGGTCGAGCGCCATCAGCCCGGCCGCCATCAGGCCGGCGGTGAGAAAACCGTTCTGTCCGTGCCCGACATTGACGAGTACGGCGGGAAAGGCGACGGCCGCAAGCATCCAGAGGCGCATGTCGCCCGGCGCGCGCCGGGCGATCGTCGCAATCACGAAGAGATAGAACGCGAACGTCAGCGCCTGCCAGAGGACCAGCGCCGGCACATAGGGCAGGCGCGCCAGCGCTTGGGCGGGAATCAGGAAATAGGGCGGGTAATGCCAGCCGTAGACGGCGGCCTTCGGGCCGAAGACGGCGTGCTGCGCGGCGATATGCGTCTGCATGTCGAAGGGCGCCGCCGGGTGTCCCTGGAGCGCCTCCTGGCCCGCGACCCAGACCTCGGCGAAGTCGGCGCCGACGGGATTGTCGTTCGGCATCAAAAGGTCGTGCGATTGCACTGCGATGGCGGCGATCGCCGCGAGCGCGAGCGCCAGCAGGATCAGGCTGTAGGCGCGCAGGCGCTGGACGGTCAGCCAGTCGCCCGTTCGTGTCGCTTCGAGGATCTTCTGCATGGCCCCATGCTAGGCCTCACTGGTTAAAAGGGCGGTACCGTCAGGCGGATGCGCCGCCGTTCGCCAGCCGCGCCGAGGCGAACAGGGCCAACGCCGGCAGGGCGAGCGCAGCCGCCGCGAACACGGGCGTCGTGCCGAGCGAGTCGACGACCGGCGCGGCCAGCGCGACGCCCGTAGCCTGACCGACGAAAAAACAGGTCGCAAACAGAGCCATGCCGGTCCCCCGCGAGTCCGGCGTCATTTGCGACGCATTCACCTGCAAGACGGAATGCAGGAGGTAATAGCCGGCGCCGGCGCCGAAGCAGGCGGGTATCGCCAGGATCAACGTCCCGGACAACGCGAGCGCGCCGAACGAGAGGAGGAAGACCGCGGCTGCGAGCCGCGTCACGCCCCGTTCGCCGACCAGCGGCACCAAACGTTTCGCGCTGAGCGCGTAGGCGAGGCCGCCGAGTCCGAACGCCGCCAGCGCCGCGCCGGCCTCGCCATAACTCAGATCGAAGCGGGCGTGGAGCATGGTGGTGATGTAGGCGGAAGCCCCGAAACAGAAGAAGCCTTCGAGAAAGCAGACCGAAAGCACGCGTCGGACCTGCGGCGTCCGGAACGCGCCGCCGAACGTGGCGAGCAGGCCTTGCTTCGTCGCGCCGCCGGGCCGGTCGCGCGTCAACGGATTGGCTTTCAGTTCGCGGGCAAGGCCTGCGACCGCGATCACGTAGAGCGCGAGGATGAGAAAGAAGGTCGATCGCCAGCCGAATTCCTCGCCGATCCAGCCGCCGAAAGCCTGACCGGAGATCAGGCCCGCGACCTGGCCCATCATGTAGCGGGCGATGGTCGTCTGGCGTTGCTCGTAAGGCACGACATCGCCGATCCAGGCGATCGACAGCGGCACGATCGCCGCCGCGGCCGCGCCGGAGGCAAGCCGCGCGAGCGCCAGTCCGTTCAGCGTGGCCGCGAGCGCGCAAGCCGTCGTCGTCGCAAGCGAGGCGATGCAGCACACGAGAATGACGCGATACTTGCCGAGCCGGTCGCCGAGCAGACCGAGCGGCGGCTGCATGAGGCCGTAGGTGAAGGAATAGGCCATGACGACGATGGCGGCGCGGCCGGGCGTGACGCCGAATTCGGCGGCGAGCTGCGGCAGCAGCGCGTCGCAGATGCGCGTCGTCGCGGAGCTCGCGAAGGTCGCGAGCGACAACAGCAGGATCGCGCTGCCTGCGCTCGCGCCCTTCGCGGTCTGCAACAGATTCAGTTCCCGGCGTCGATCTTCTGTCGGGCCGGACGCGCGCGCGCCTTCATGATCCACGCGCCGATATGCGGAAATTTCGCGTGGAATTCCTTCGGCGCGCTCCGCAGCCACATGGCGACGGCGCAGACGTTGAGATCGGCGATAGTGAAACGGCCGCCGACGAGACAGCCGCCGCCGGCCGCCAGCGTCGCATCGAGAATTGCGAACGGCTTTTCGAGCGCTTCCAGCGCTTTCTGAGGCGCGGCCGCATCGCGTTTTTCCGGCGGGAAGATCGCCGTGTGAAGCAGATATTCGATCGCATGCCGTTCGACTTCGGTGATCGCCCACATCGACCACATCGTCATCAGCGCGTCTTCCCGAAGATCCTTCGGCGCGAGGGGACCCGCCGATTTCTTCGCGATGTAGAGGTTGATCGCCAGCGACTCGAACATCGTGAGATCGCCGTCCTGCATCGCCGGAACGTGCGCGTTCGGATTGATCTTCAGATAATCGGCCGCCTTCTGCTCGCCCTTGCCGGTGTCGACGGCGACGAGTTCATACGCGACGCCCGCCTCTTCCGCCGCCCAGACGCAGCGCGATGCGCGCGACCGCAGTGATCCGAAGATTTTGATCTTGTTCATGTCGCTTCTGCCTTTGTTGTCGATCACGCATTTACAAACGGGCCGACCTGCGGTCAGGCGGGCTTCGCGTTGGCCAGAAAATCCTTCATGCGCGCAAGCGCCTTGCGGATATTCTCGGCGGAATTGGCGTAGGAGAGGCGGATGTAGCCTTCGCCATGTACGCCGAAATCCGGGCCGCCGATGGTGGCGACGCCCGCTTCCTCGAGCAATGCGGAGGCGAGCTTCTTCGCCTTCCAGCCGGTCTTCGAGATATTCGGGAAGGCGTAGAACGCGCCCTTCGGAATCGCAGCCGAAACATTCGGCAATCCGTTCAGTCCCTCGACCACGATCTTTCGGCGGCGGTCGAACTCGGCGACCATGTCGCGCACGGCGTCCTGCGGGCCTTCCAGCGCCGCGATCCCGGCGAATTGCGTTGCGGCGTTGGTGCAGGAGAACGAATTGACCGCGAGCTTGCGCGCGTTTTCGTAGAGCGCCTTCGGCCAGATCGACCACCCGAGGCGCCAGCCTGTCATCGCGTAGGTTTTCGAGGCGCCGTCGAGCATGATGAGGCGGTCGCGAATCTGCGGATAGGCGAGCAGCGTCTGAT
>JAGWTW010000165.1 GCA_028868735.1 Hyphomicrobiales bacterium
TTCGCGCGTCTTTCGCCGCGCACGGGCCGCGTACGCGTATCGCGCAGCTCTATGAGACAGGCGGGTTGCGCTTGCGTTTTCCGAAAGCGCAGGACGTCTGCGAGGCGGTCGCGGTCAATACGGCCGGCGGAATCGTCGGCGGCGACCGCGCGCGCCTTTCTTTCGAGGCCGGCGCCGGCGCAAAGGTCGTTCTCACCACGCAATCGGCGGAGAAAATCTATCGCAGCGACGGCGCGCAGGCGCGCATGGACGTCGTTTTGCGGCTGGGTGCCGGCGCTTCGCTCGACTGGCTGCCGCAGGAAGCCATCCTGTTCGACCGCGCCGATTTTTCGCGTCGGCTCGAGGTCGATGTCGCCGCCGACGCGCGGCTGACGATCTGCGAGAGCGTCGTGTTCGGTCGTCTCGCCATGGGCGAGCAATGCCTGAACGGCCGCTTTCGCGATTGCTGGCGCGTGCGCCGCGCCGGCCGGCTCGTGTTTGCCGAAGACGTCGCGATCGAGAAGCCATTGGCGCTGCTCGACCGGCCGGCGCTCGGGGGCGGCGCACGCGCGCTGGCGACGCTCTTGCACGTGGCGCCCGATGCGCAGGCGCGGCTCGAGGATTGCCGCGCCGCGCTCGCGGAAACGGAGTGCGCGGCCGGCGCCAGCGCCTTTGACGGAATTCTCGTCGCCCGGCTCGCTTCGCCCTCGCCAGACGTTTTGCGCGCCGCTATTCTCGCCCTGTTTTCCCGTCTCTTGCGCCGCAGCCCTCCGCGCGTGTGGCGATGAGCCGACATCCGGAGGTTGGCGCATGAATCTCACGCCGCGCGAAAAGGACAAGCTGCTGATCGCCATGGCCGCCATGGTCGCGCGCCGCCGCCTCGAACGCGGCGTCAAACTCAATCATCCCGAAGCGATTGCGCTCATCACCGATTTTGTCGTCGAGGGGGCGCGCGACGGCAGAAGCGTCGCGGAATTGATGGAAGCCGGCGCGCATGTGATCGCCAGCGACCAGGTGATGGACGGGATCGCCGAGATGATCCACGACGTGCAGGTCGAAGCGACCTTTCCCGACGGCACGAAACTCGTCACGGTACATCATCCGATCCGTGGCCCGGCCTCGAAGCTCACGCCCGGCGAATATGTCGTCGCCGACGGCGAGATCGTCATGAACGAGGATCGCGAGACATTGACGTTGACGGTCGCGAATTCCGGCGACCGGCCGATCCAGGTCGGCTCGCATTATCATTTCTTCGAAACGAACCCTGCGCTGAAATTCGAACGCGGCCGCACGAAAGGCATGCGTCTCGACATTCCCGCCGGCACGGCCGTACGCTTCGAGCCCGGCCAATCGCGTGAGGTGCGGCTCGTCGCGATATCGGGCAGGCGCGAGGTCTATGGCTTCAGGCAGGACGTGATGGGGAAGGTGTGAGAGGGGGGTGTACACGCCGAATTAGGAGATTGCATGTTTGACGTCGCCGAAAGCGAACAAAATTTTGAAGCCGCAGTGTCCGCTCGACGAACGGTTGCGGAATCCGTGCGCGCTTCTGATGTAAACCAATCTTGGCACGCTGTTGATGCCCGCCTTGCAAGAAGCATTTCGCGCGCAGTCGACTTGTTTGATGATGGACATCTGCTCTTAGTGAACGATCGTCTGACCTCTGCTATGGTCGTGGCTCGTTCCTTCGTAGAGCAGGTTGCCTATACGGCCAGAATACGCCAAATCGCATCCGAGTGCCGAAACGACGAGAGTTCGTTAGCAGCGCGGCTATTGAAGCTGGATCAGTCATCAGAGCAAAGAAATCGTATATTTAAGCAGCCGATCGATCCAGGTCAGATGTATACGCAGTCTGCGCTCGAGAAGGTGGGCACGAAGACACCCGTCACAACCACGTCCGAGCTTATCGCCGCACTGCAGTGGGCGCTCACCGCTGTCGGAGATACCGAAAGCAAAGCTCGTTTGATGTATTCTACGTTGAGCGAATGGTCCCATCCGACACTCTTCTCAGTGGTTCATTGTTACACAGTTGACGTTCCGCCGACGCCGACATCGGCGGGGCTTCTGAGCGTGACAGAGTCGAGGATCGCTTTCATCCGGTGGGCACTTACGATGATGATCCTATTGGGTCTGTTGTGGTTCACCAGAGGTAAGCAGGGCCTCAACCCTTCGGAGTAAACTCGATGGCAGTAGGCAATTTCCAACGCACCTCTCTTCCCCGCGCCGCCTACGCCGACATGTTCGGCCCGACGACGGGCGACAGGATCCGCCTCGCCGACACCGAATTGTTCATCGAGATCGAGCGCGACTTCACGACCTATGGCGAGGAGGTGAAATTCGGCGGCGGCAAGGTGATCCGCGACGGCATGGGCCAGTCGCAGGCTTCGCGGGCGCAAGGCGCTGCAGATACGGTCATCACCAACGCCGTCATCCTCGACCATTGGGGGATCGTGAAGGCCGACGTCGCCATCCGCGACGGCAGGATCGTTGCGATCGGCAAATCAGGCAATCCCGACATCCAGCCCGGCGTCGACATCGTCATCGGCCCGGGCACCGAGATCATCGCCGGCGAAGGCAAGATACTCACGTCAGGCGGTTTCGATACGCACATCCATTTCATCTGCCCGCAGCAGATCGAGGAAGCGCTGATGTCGGGCGTCACCTCCATGCTCGGCGGCGGCACGGGCCCTGCGACCGGCACGTTCGCCACCACCTGCACGCCCGGCCCCTGGCACATCGCGCGCATGATCGAGGCGGCCGACGCCTTTCCGATGAACCTCGGTTTCGCCGGCAAGGCGAACGCGGCTCTGCCCGCGGGCCTGGTCGAACAGGTCGAGGGAGGCGCGTGCGCGCTGAAGCTTCACGAGGATTGGGGCACGACGCCGGCGGCGATCGACTGCGCGCTGTCCGTCGCCGACGATCACGACATCCAGGTCATGATCCACACCGACACGCTGAACGAATCCGGTTTCGTCGAGGACACGATCAAGGCGTTCAAAGGCCGCACCATTCACGCCTTCCACACAGAAGGCGCCGGCGGCGGCCATGCGCCGGACATCATTTCGGTCGCCGGTCTCGACAACGTTCTGCCGTCGTCCACGAATCCGACGCGGCCGTTCACGCGCAATACGCTCGACGAACATCTGGACATGCTGATGGTCTGCCATCATCTGGATTCGTCGATCCCCGAAGACCTCGCCTTCGCGGAAAGCCGCATCCGCAAGGAGACGATCGCGGCCGAGGATATTCTGCACGACATCGGCGCGCTCTCGATGATGTCGTCGGATTCGCAGGCCATGGGCCGCGTCGGCGAGGTCATCATCCGCACCTGGCAGACCGCCGACAAGATGAAACGCCAGCGCGGCAACCTCGCAGGCGAGAAGAACAACGACAATCTTCGGGCCAAACGTTATGTCGCGAAATACACGATCAATCCTGCGATCGCGCACGGCGTGTCGGACCACATCGGCTCGGTCGAAAAGGGCAAGCTCGCCGATCTCGTGCTCTGGTCGCCGGCCTTTTTCGGCGTCAAACCCGATCTCATCATCAAGGGCGGCATGATCGCGGCGGCGCAGATGGGCGACCCCAACGCGTCCATCCCCACGCCGCAGCCCGTCCATTATCGCCCGATGTTCGGCGCCTATGCCGGCGCGCGCCATGCGACGACCCTGACGTTCGTGTCGCAAGCCGCGCTCGACAAGGGATTGCAATCGAAGCTTCGGATTTCCCGTCCGCTGGTCGCCGTCAGGAATACGCGCTCCGGCATTTCCAAGAAGAGCCTCGTCCACAACGCCGCGACGCCGAAAATCCATGTCGACCCGGAAACCTATCGCGTGACGGCGGACGGCGAGCTTCTGACCTGCGAGCCTGCCGACAGGCTGCCGATGGCGCAAAGATACTTCCTGTTCTAGTCTCCGCGGCTTGCGAGGGAGGGAAGACGATGCTGCTCATTCTGGCGAAGGGCGTGGTGCGCCCCGACAAGCGCGACGCTTTCATCGCAGCCGCGCGCGAACAGATCGTGGAGACGCGCAAGGAGGCAGGCTGCATCGCCTATGATTTCTACGAAAGCCAGACCGAGCCGAACACGTTCGTGTTCAACGAGCGCTGGAAATCGAAGGAAGCGATCGACGCGCATTTCCAGACCGCGCATATCCGGAAGTTCATGAGCGTTCTTCCCACTTGCGTCGCAGAACCGCCCGTGATCGAACTCGTCGAAGTCGCAAGGATCGGGCCGCTCGCTTGAGGCCCGGCGCAGAAGAGAGGAAACATGATCTACGTTATCGCAACGATCACCATCAAACCGGAGAAGCGCGAGGAGACGCTCGCCGCCGCGCGCATCGCCATTGCGGCCACGCAGCAGGAAAAGGGCTGCATCGGATACGACCTGCACGAAAGCGTGACGAAGCCGGGAACCTATGTCTTCGTCGAGCGCTGGGAAAATCGTGATTGCCTGACCGCTCATATGAACGCCGAACATTTCAAGGTCTGGCGCAAGGCCGGCGCCGAGGGCATTACGTCGCGCAAGATCGAGATCGTCAGCGACGGCAAGGTCGAGGTGGTGTGACATGAGCGCGCGCGCAACGCAGGTGAAGGCCGCAGGCTCCTGGAAGGGCGAACCGGCGGACACGGTCGTGCTCGATTTCGACGACAGGCATCGCCGCCGCATCGCCATGAAGGGCATCCGCGGCCTCGATTTCCTGCTCGATCTCGAAGAGGCGGTCATGCTGCGGTCCGGCGATGCGCTCGCGCTGGAGGACGGGCGCCTTGTCGAAGTCCTCTCCGCGCCCGAACCGCTCGCCGAGATCAAGGTCGGCGATCTCAAACAGCTCGCACGCGTCGCCTGGCATCTCGGCAACCGGCATTTGCCGACGCAGATTCTCGGTACGAAACTGCGCATTCGCCGCGACCATGTGATCGAGGATATGGTGCGCGGCCTCGGCGCCGAGGTAGCCGAGATCGAGGCGCCGTTCGATCCGGAAGGCGGCGCCTATGCGCAGCATGTGGCGACGCACGGCCATGACCATGGCCACGGCCATTCGCACGATCATCATGGTCACGGACACGACCATCACGATCGCCATGGGCATGACCACGGTCATCACGCGCATGATCACGATCATGCGCACGACGCCTGCGGCTGCGGACACGACCATCATGATCACGCGCACGATCATGGCCATGACCACAAGCACGGGTGAGCGGTCATTGCGAGGAGCGCAGCGACGGAGCGATCGAGCCATGCGGATCGGCCTGCAGTTCGATTGCGCGTTCCGCGCGCTATGACGGCGTGACTACGTCTCCGGAGCTGCTTCTCACGGTTTGGCTGTCGCCGTCCTTCCCGGTCGGCGCCTTTGCCTACAGCCACGGGCTCGAATGGGCCGTCGAGGCGGGCGATGTCGCCGACGTGAAGACGCTCGTAGCCTGGCTCACCGACCTCGTCGAGCACGGCAGTGCGCGAAACGACTGCATCCTGTTCGCAGAAGCGTTCCGCGCGACCCGAATTGACGACCGCGTCGCGCTCGCGGCCGTAAACGAGCTTGCGATCGCGCTTGCGCCCTCGTCGGAGCGCCGGCTCGAAGCCATGCAGCAGGGCCGTTCGTTTCTCGATGCGATCGCATCTGCGTGGCCGGCGCCCGGCGTCGCGGGCGCGCGCGACGTTCTGGATGGCGACGTCGCCTACCCCGTCGCCGTGGGCCTTGCGGCCGGCGCGCACGACATTCCGCTGCCGCGGGCCTGCGAGGCCTATGTTCTCGGCTTCGTCGCCAATCTCGTGTCGGCGGCGGTGCGGTTGAGCGTCGTCGGCCAGACGCAGGGGCAGGCGGCGCTCGCTGCGCTCGCGCCGGCGATCTCCGCGCTGGGCGCCTTCGCTGCGCAGTCCTCGCTCGACGATCTCGGCTCCGCCGCCTTTCGGTCGGACATTTCGTCCATGCGGCACGAGACCCAATATTCCCGCCTCTTCAGGAGTTGAACATGGCTTCGAGAAACGGCCCCCTGCGCGTCGGCATCGGCGGCCCCGTCGGATCGGGCAAGACCGCGCTGATGGAGGTTCTGTGCAAGAGCCTGCGCGAAAGATTCGAGATCGCGGCGATAACCAACGACATCTACACCAAGGAGGATGCGCGCATCCTCACCGAATCCGGCGCGCTCGCGGCCGAACGCATCTTGGGCGTCGAGACCGGCGGCTGTCCGCACACCGCGATCCGCGAGGACGCATCGATCAACCTCGCAGCGATCGCCGACATGCGGAAGAAATTTCCGGCGCTCGACATCATTCTCGTGGAGAGCGGCGGCGACAATCTCGCGGCGACCTTTTCGCCGGAGCTCGCGGATCTCACGATCTATGTGATCGACGTTTCGGCCGGCGAGAAGATACCGCGCAAAGGGGGGCCGGGCGTCACGCGTTCGGATCTTCTCGTCATCAACAAGACCGATCTGGCGCCGCACGTCGGCGCCTCGCTCGAGGTGATGGCGCGCGACGCGAAGGCGCAACGCCGCGACCGGCCGTTCGTGATGGCGAACATGAAGAGCGGCGAAGGCGCGCGAGAGATCGAGGCGTTCATTCTGGAGAAGGGCGGGTTGGCGTGAACCTCTCTTGTTGAAGAGCGATACGACAGAAGCGAGAGGCGTGTCTAATCGTACTCGTCAAAGCGCCATTTCATTGATTTCGCGAAACCACAGAGTTTGCATTAAAGCCTCTTCCGTACCGAAGAGTGAGTATGCGTTTAAGTTGTGCCGATCCAGTTCGCTCAGAACCTGCATTCGGCATTCAATAGGCATCGTAAATTTGAAAATCCGGTCTTGGGCTGCTCCCGGCGTGATACCTTCGTGATGCGGCACATAGTGCCATTCGCCCTCTTTGTAGTGAACGGACATAGTGTAGCAAGACTGTTGTCGAAAATGGCGCTGATGAGTCCGTACATTTGGTCCCGCGACCACAATTTGAGCGTGGTCCGATGAACTTAACTTCATACCCCCGGGGCGCTCGACGTAAGCGTATATTGCGACGCCTTCTGCGTTTTTGTCCGCGGTGGCGAATGCGAAGTATGCCGCTACGTAAAGTGATCTTGACCAATCCAGAAGTGGCGATGGAAGACCATGATGGCGAACGTGCGCAAATAGATCGTATCCGGGAAAA
>JAGWTW010000037.1 GCA_028868735.1 Hyphomicrobiales bacterium
CCCTCACCCCGGCCCTCTCCCCGCAAGCGGGGAGAGGGAGAGAGATGCGCATTCTCATCACCAACGACGACGGCATCCATGCGCCGGGGCTCGAGGTTCTCGAGCGCATCGCTGCGGCCATTTCGGACGAGGTCTACACCGTCGCGCCCGAGAGCGATCAGTCCGGCGTCGCGCATTCCCTCTCGCTCAACGATCCGCTTCGCCTGCGCGAAATTTCCAAACGCCGCTACGCTGTGCGCGGCACGCCGACCGATTGCGTCATCATGGGCGTGCGCAACATCCTGCACGGGCGCAAGCCCGATCTCGTTCTCTCCGGCGTCAATCGCGGCCAGAACGTGGCGGAGGACGTCACGTACTCCGGCACGATCGCCGGCGCGATGGAAGGCACGATCCTCGGCATTCCCTCGATCGCGCTGTCGCAAGCCTACGGGCTCGTCTCCGAGCGGTTCAACCTGCACTGGGAGACAGCCGAGAAACATGCGCCCGCGGTTCTGAAGAAGCTGATCGCGCAGGGGCCGCCGCCCGGCGTGCTCTACAACGTGAATTTTCCGGACTGCCCGCCGGACGAGGTCGCCGGCGTCGCCGTCACGGCGCAGGGCGTGCGCGCCGCCGATCTCATCGGCATCGACGCGCGTATGGATGGGCGCGGCATGCCTTACTACTGGATCGCATTCCAGCGCGGCGCCTATACGCCGGGGCCTGGCACCGACCTCGAAGCGCTGGCGCAGAGGAAGATTTCCGTCACCCCGCTGCGTCTCGATCTCACCGACAAATCGGCGATGACCGCGCTCGCCGCCGCGCTCGCGTGAGCCGTTGAGCGAGGCGGGACCGATCGAGGCGCGCGGCGCGCTCGTCCTCGCTTTGCGGCGCGCCGGCATAGCCGATGTCGACGTGCTGCGCGCGATCGAAACCGTTCCGCGCGAAATCTTCACCCCCTACCGGCTGCGCGATCTGGCGGAGAAGGATTGCCCGCTGCCGATCGCCTGCGGGCAGACGATGGCTTCGCCGCGATTGCTCGCGACCATGCTGGAGGCGCTCGATCTCGACCCGTCGCAACGCGTTCTCGAAATCGGCGCGGGCTCGGGCTATGCGACCGCCGTGCTCGCGCGCCTGTCGCGCGAAATCGTGTCGTTCGAAATCTACAATGCCCTCTGCATCGAAGCGCGCGGTCGGCTCGAACAATTGAGCGTTGCGAACGCGATCATCCATCACGCGGACGGCCTCGACGATCCGGTGCGCTATGGGCGGTTCGATCGCGCGATCGTCCATGCCTGCCTGGAGGCGCCGCCAACCGAAATTCTCGGCGCGCTTGCGCCCGGCGGCAAGCTCGTCTGCGCTTTGCCCGCACCGAGCGGCCAAGGCGAGGAGATCGCTGTGGTGGATGACGCGGGTCTCGTCGCGCGCATCGGCCCGGCGCGACTCGGCCGCGTCGCGAGAAGCGTTTCCGCGGCGCTGTAAAGTTAACATCGTCCTAAACGCAACTATTTGAGAAAACTGCGTGAACAGCCGTTCATCCTAAACTCTCCATTAACTGCGTCCGTTGTATTTCAAGGCTGCAAAGTGGCGTTGGATGGGTTGCGTTATGAATGCAAAGAAGCGCGTTCCTGGATTTCGCATCGGGCTTCGCCTCGCTCTGGCGACGGCTGCCGCTGCTCTCTTGACCGGTTGTTCCGACGCGACCCGGTTTTCGTCCGATCCCTTCTCAAATCCTTTCGCGAGCAACGAAACGCGGCGCGTCGACCACAATCCGGTCGGTACGATCGCGCCGCGCCAGCGGGTCGCGGAAGCGCATATCCAGTCGCAGCCGCTCGCGCCTCCGGCCGGCGCTACGAGCCAGCCGGCGCCGGTGGTGACGCCTCAACCTCAGCCGCAGCCGCAGCCGGTCGCGGCCACGGCGCCTCGTACGGTCTCCGCCGCGCACGGAAGCTGGAGCGCGGAGGGCGGCACGCCGATCGTCGTCGCCCAGGGCGAGTCGGTCGCCATGCTGTCCAACCGCTACGGCGTGCCGAGCGACGCGCTGCTGCACACCAACGGCTTTTCCTCCGCGGGCCAGGTTCAGCCCGGCGCGCGCCTTGTGATCCCCGTCTATCGCAACGGTGCTTCGCCCGCGCCGCTGCGCGCCGCCGCCCCGGAGCGCGCAGCGCCTCAGCATGTTGCGGCGACGCCGGCGCCAGCGCCCGTCCCGCGTGCGCAGGAAAAGAAGGAAACCTATCATCTCGTGAAGGGTCCGGCGCCGGTCAAGGCCGAAAGGTCCAGGAGCGTTGTCAAATCCGACGACGACGACGCGCCCGCCGCAAAGGCGCCTGTGAAGCTCGAGAAGAAAAGCGAGCGGATCGAGAAGGCCGAAAAGGCCCGGCGCGAGTCCACGGAAATCGAACGCAAGGCCGAGAAGTCGAAGAAAGTCGCGAAAGCAGACGACGAAGACATCAAGCCAGCGAAGATTGAAAGAGCGAAGACGATCCCGCAACACAAGGCTGAAGTCGCGCCGGTCGAGAAGCCCGCAGCGAAGGTCGCCGAAACGCGCAAGTCCGAACCGCGCGTCGCCGACGTGCGCAAGGTCGAGGTCGATCGTCAGCCGACCGCCAGCCTGCCGCCTGCCGCCGAGCCCGTGCACGAGCAAAAATCCGCCTCGGCTTCGGCCGACGCCGGCTCGCCCGAATTCCGCTGGCCGGCGCGCGGTCGCATCATCCAGGGCTTCCGCTCCGGCGGCAATGACGGCATCAACATCGCCGTACCCGAAGGCACGGCCGTCAAGGCGGCCGAGGACGGCGTCGTCAAATACGCCGGCAACGAACTGAAGGGCTACGGCAACCTCGTGTTGATCCAGCATCCCAACGGTTTCGTCTCCGCTTACGCCAACAACGGCGAACTCGACGTCAAGCGCGGCGACACGGTCAAGCGCGGGCAGACGATCGCCAAAGCCGGCCAGACCGGAAACGTGACGACGCCGCAGGTGCATTTCGAACTGCGCAAGGGTTCGACGCCGGTCGATCCGACGGGCTATCTCGCCGGTCTCTGACGCGATCCAGGAATACCCCGGGCCGCGAGACACGATCCGGGGGAAGGCGGCGGCTCCAAGGAAAGGGCCGCCGCCGTCGTTTTTGGCGACGCTGCCTCGCGCGTCGCGCCGGTGTGCGCGCGCATGCGATGTGCACAATGAAGCAATGAATCGCGCGCCCCGTCCTCTCGACCGAACCGGCATCCTGATCGTCGTCTTTCTCTGTGCGAGCTGGGGGCTCAATCAGGTCACGGCCAAGATTGCGATGGCCGACATATCGCCGCTGATGCAGGCGACGCTGCGCTCGCTGGGCGGCGCGATCATTCTCGGCGCCTGGGCGATCTGGCGCGATCCCAATCTGTTTGCGAGCGACCGCACGTTATGGCCGGGCATAGCCGGCGGCGTCGCTTTCGGCGTCGAATTCGTGGCGCTCTTCATCGGTCTGCAATGGACGACGGCGAGCCATGCGATCCTCTTTCTCTATTCGGCGCCGTTCTTTGTCGCGCTGGCGCTGCCATGGATTACGCCGAGCGAGCGTTTGTCCCGTCTGCAATGGATCGGGCTGGGCCTGTCGTTTCTCGGCGTCGGCCTCGCGCTGAAAGTGTCGTCGGGTTCGCGCGACATGTTGATCGGCGACGCGCTCAGCCTGGTCGCAGGCTTCTTCTGGGCCGCGACGACGATCATCATGAAGGGCTCGCGACTGCGTTTCGTGCGGCCCGAGAAGACATTGCTGTACCAGCTCGTCGTCTCGGTCTTCGTGATCGGGGGCTTCGCGCTGTGGCGTGGCGAACATTTGCCGACGCATCTCTCGTTGCTTACAGGCGCAGCCTTCGCCTATCAGACCCTGTGGATCGTTTGCCTGACCTTCGCAATCTGGTTCTGGATGGTGCAGACTTATCGCGCCGGCGAATTGTCGGCCTTCACCTTTCTCACCCCATTGTTCGGCGCAGCCGCCGGACACTTCATTCTCGGCGACGAAATATCGCTCGGCTTTGCGGCGGCCGTAGCGCTGGTCGCCGTCGGCATATTGATGGTGAACTGGCCGACGCGGGCGTGACACGCGCGCCGTCGCGCCGACGCAAGCGCACGCCCGCAATCTACTTCGCAAACACGATATGCGTGGCGCGCTCGGTTGGAACGTGCTCGACGGTGCGGTAGCCGAGCTCGCGCAGATCGAGGCCGGCGAACAGCGCTTCCCCCCGGCCGAGCGCGACCGGCGCGACGGCCAGATGCATTTCATCCACATGCCCGGCCCGCAGGAACTGCCGCACGGTCTCGACGCCGCCGCCGATCTTGACGTCGCGCGCGCCCGCGGCCTCGCGCGCCTTTCGCAACGCGCTCTCGATGCCGTCAGTGACAAAATAGAATGTCGTGCCGCCCAGCATCTCGATCGGCGCGCGCGGATAATGCGTCAGAATGAACGTCGGCGCGTGATAGGGCGGGTTGTCCCCCCACCATCCCTTCCATTGATCGTCCGGCCAGTCCCCTCGCACGGGTCCGAACATGTTGCGTCCGAGGATGAACGCGCCGAAACCTTGCATCGCGCGTTGGGCGAATCCGTCGTCGACGCCGGTCTCGCCGCCTTCCTGTCCGACCATTTGACGGAAAGTGCGCGTGGGAAAAAACCATTGAAAGATGTCGTGGCCCGCAAGTCCGAGCGGGTTCTCGAGACTCTGATCCGGACCTGCGCCGAAGCCATCGATCGACATGCCGAAACCTGCGACTCTTACCTTGGTCATGCCGCGCTCCTTCGATTGCTTGACGAACATTGTCCGTCGGATCTGCGATCAGTATCCGTACGCGCGTATCATGCGATCGCGCGCAACGCCGCGCGCAAAGCCGCGCCGTCGAGCGTCGGCCTTTCCGCTTCCAGCTTGCAATGTTCGCTACGCCAGATCGGCGCGGCTTTCCTGAACGTCGCGCGCCCTCGTGCTGTCAGCGACACGAGGCGGCCGCGGCGGTCGTCTGGGTCCGGCACGATCGCGACGAGGCCGTTTCGCTGCAGCGTCTTCAGGACAGCGGTCAGCGTGGTGCGATCCATCGCGAGGAACGGGGCGATTTCTTTCATGCGCCGCGCGTCCGACGCGCTCAACATCGCGATCAGTGAGAACTGGCCGTTGGTGATGCCGAGCGGTTTGAACGCAGCGTCGAACCGGCGCGCGAGCGCGCGCGCTGCGCGCTGCGTCTGAAAGCAGAGGCAGGTCGCAGCGATTTCGCTCGGGCTTGGCATGTGGCCGCGGGTTGACATCTCAGGTAGGTTGATATCAACTTTTAGCCGGATCGTCCATCGGCGATTGATCGAGCCGAAGCAGAGCAGGGCGCCATGCAAAGCAGATACCGTTGGATCATCGTCGCCGCCGGCGGCTTTCTCGGCTGTGTCGCGGCAGGCACGATGTTTTCGCTCGCGGTCTTTCTTCAGCCGATTGCGGAAGACACGGGCTGGTCGCGCGCGGCGATCTCCAGCGCGATGACGATCAATTTCCTCTGCATGGGCGCTGCAGCTTTCGGCTGGGGGCATCTCACCGACAAGGTCGGCGCGCGGCCCGTCCTGATCTGCGGAGCGCTGCTGCTCGGAACAGGCGTCGTCCTCGCCAGCCGCGCGACGAGCCTCGTTGAGTTCCAAATTGTCTACGGCGTCTTCGTCGGCGTGGCGACGGGCGCCGTGTTCGCGCCTGTCATGGCGACCGTGACGGGTTGGTTCGAGACGCAGCGAAGCCTCGCGGTCTCGCTCGTTTCCGCCGGCATGGGCATGGCGCCGGTGACCGTGTCGCCCTTCGCGCGCTGGCTGGTGTCGGCCTACGACTGGCGTACGGCTCAATTGGTCATCGGGCTTTTCGCTTGGGCCCTGATGATCCCCGCCGCCTTGCTCGTGCGCCGGCCGCCCACGCTCGCCTCCGCCTCGTCGGCAGCGAGCGCGCGTTCGGACATGTCGCTGCGCGATGCGTTGCGCACGCCGCAATTCGTGGTGATCGCGCTCACCTATTTCTGCTGCTGCGCCACCCATTCCGGACCGATTTTCCATACGGTGAGCTATGCGCTGACATGCGGCGTGCCGGCGATGGCGGCGGTCACGATCTACAGCGTCGAGGGACTCGCCGGGCTCGGCGGCCGATTGATCTTCGGAATCGCCGGCGATCGTTTCGGCGCGAAGCGTGCGCTGGTGGTGGGATTGATGATTCAGGCGACCGCCGCCGGCGCCTATTTCTTCGTAGGCCGCCTGCCGGAATTCTACGCCGTCGCCATCGTGTTCGGCGCGGCCTATGGCGGGGTCATGCCGCTCTACGCGGTTCTTATCCGCGAGAATTTTTCGCTGCGCATCATGGGCGGCGTTACGGGCGCCGCCGTGATGATCTCCGCGCTCGGCATGGCGATGGGCCCGCTCGCAGGCGGATGGATCTACGATTCGTTCGCAAGCTACGGCTGGCTCTACATCGGCTCGTTCGGCATAGGGTGGGGCGCCGTTGCAATCGCTCTTCTGTTCAGGCCGGCTCGCAAGGTCCCTGCGCTCGCGCCGGCGTAAAATTCAACCAGGGAGAACACAATGGCCGACGCCTATATCGCGCTTTTTCTCGGAACCCACACTGCGCCGCGCGCGAAGGAATGGGATGCGATGAGCGACAAGGAGCGTCAGGAGAAGGCGAAGGAAGGCATCGAAGCCTGGAAAGCCTGGGCGATGAAGCATCAGGCTTCGATCGTCGAAATGGGCGGCCCCTGCGGCAAGACGAAGCGAATTTCCGCGGCTGGAATTGAGGACGTCAGAAACGCTGTCGGCGGCTTCACGATCGTCCGCGCGGCTTCTCATGCAGAAGCCGCGAAAATGTTCGAGAATCATCCGCACTTCACTTTCTTCCCCGGCGACAGCGTCGAAGTGATGCCGATCATGCCGGCGCCTGCGGGCTGAGACGTCTGGATATCGAATATGCTGGACGTCTTGTTGCCGGGCTGCGGGATCGTGTTGCCGCCGCTCTTTTCGGCTTTCTGCCCGGAGCGACGGCCGGCGTTCCGCCGCAGATGAGCGCGTCCGCGAAGCTGCACGGCGCCGGATTTGCGCTCGCGTTCGCTTCGCTCATCGTCGCGTTTGGTTGGCTCGCGGCTTTCGCGGCGAAATGCCTGTTTGACGACGCGCGTTCCGGCGCGCCGCTGCCGCGATGACGTGCGATCCGGCGACGTTGCGTCGGCGCGAAGACGAGGCGGACAGGCGGGGCTCGGGGATCAGATAATGGTCCGGATCATCAGAAGCGCGGATTGCAGGAACTCGCCAAAAAACGCGGCGGTCGAGGAATTCGTTGTCGACATTGCGAAGCGAAGATTGGAATCGCTCGAGGCGCGCATGCTCGAGAGCGTCGTTCTTCTTGCCGCGGGGCGCATGGCGGCGTCAGGCCGCGAGGTAGTCGTATCGCAGCTCTGCGAAAATCTGTTCGGCGCGATCGACACGCTGACGATCCGTCATGCGATCGCACACGGCAAGGTCGGCGCGGTCGATGCGTCGGCGGTCAGCGGAGGGCAGGTAAGGGGGATCTGTCTCGTGCTCGAATTTGCGGACGCGAGAGCGGAACGCGTCAATTCCGTCAGCTTTTACGGAGATGGCTTTCGGCGCCCCTGATCGCGTTCGCCGCGCGCGCCGTCTCGATTGTCCGGCTTTCAAGAGTCTTGATACAGTGGCGCGTCGATTGTTTTCTTGTTTCGAGGAAGAAATCATGATTGCGCGATTTTCCGCGGCGGCGTTTTGCTTCGCCTTTTTGTCTCTTGCCGGCTGCATCACGGCGGACAAGCCGACCTTGTCGGTCGACGAGCGGCAGGCGCTTCGTCTGACGAATGCCGTGGTACGTTTTGCGCCAGACGCGGTGATCCACGTATCCGCCGTCGAAGATGAAGTCGCCGCGCGCAGCGGCGCGACGGCTGCTGACGTCAAGCAGGCGGAGCGGGCGCAGATCGAACGGGTCGTCGCCTCGGATTTCAGGTCCATTGTCGCGCCGCGGCTTGCGGGCGTCCGCCCTGTCGTCGCGCAGATCACGATCACGCGGTTCTACATTCCGGGGGCGCTCGGCGCTTTCGTCAGCGGCGGATCCTCGGAATTTTCGGCAGGGGTCGATCTGGTCGACGCAAAGAGCGGCGAGAAACTGGTGTCGATCCCGCCAGGCAAGATCATGGGCACGGTCTATCGGCCCGGCGGCGTGGTCGGGTTCGCGGTTCAGGCGGCCGCCGCAGGCGATCCGGCTGATCGCAAGATCCATGAAATGGCGAGGAGCTTCGCGACCGAATACGCGGGCTGGATCGTGGGGCGCTGAACGGCTCCCGGGATCGAACTTCAACCGGTCTTCTTGCCCAGCCGTCCCGCCAGATCCTGAATATATTGCCAGGCGGTGCGGCCGGACCGGCTGCCGCGCGTGGTCGCCCATTCCAGCGATTCCGCCTCGATTTGCTCGCGCGGCGCGTCGAGGCCGAAGTGTTTGCAATAGCCGAACACCATCTCGAGATATTCGTCCTGGCTGCACTTGTGGAAGCCGAGCCAGAGGCCGAAGCGGTCCGACAGCGACACTTTTTCCTCGACGGCCTCGCCGGGATTGATGGCGGTCGCGCGCTCGTTTTCCATCATGTCCCGCGGCAGCAGGTGACGCCGGTTGGAGGTCGCGTAGAACAGCACGTTGTCCGGTCGTCCCTCCACGCCGCCGTCGAGCGCCGCTTTCAGCGATTTGTAGCTGGTGTCGCCGGAATCGAAGGAGAGGTCGTCGCAGAAGACGAGGAAGCCGTACGGCGCGTCGCGCACGAGGCTCATGAGCAATGGCAGGCTTTCGATATCCTCGCGATGAATCTCGACCAGCTTGAGGGTCCGCTTGCCGCCGATCTCGCGCGCGAGAATGTCGGCGTGGATCGCCTTGACGAGCGAGGACTTGCCCATGCCGCGCGCACCCCAGAGCAGGGCGTTGTTGGCCGGCAGGCCTTTCGCGAAACGTTCGGTGTTGGCGGCGAGCTGATCGCGCACGCGATCGATGCCGCGCAGCAGCGGCAGGTCGACGCGGTTGACCTTCCTGACCGGGTTCAACATGCGTCGCGCCGCATTCCAGACGAAGGCGTCGGCCGCGTCGAAATCCGGGGCGAGCGTCGCGGGCGGGGCGAGACGCTCGAGGGCTGCGGCGATGCGGAGCAAAAGGTCGTCTTTATCGATCATGGCGGCCTGATTAGAAGGTTTGAGCGGCCCTGCAAAGGCGCCGGTCGAAAAGCCCTGCGCCGGAGGGACACGGCGCGGCGGCAAGATTCGGGTTGACTTCCCGGCGCCGGCTGAAATTTCCTGAAGCCAAGCGCGTATCTGCATGGAGCAAAAGATGAAGACCGCATTCCTGACGCCGATCCTGGCTCTCGCGCTGGCGGCTTCCTCCACGGCTTCGGCGGCGGGTTGGAAGTTCAAGAGCGAGGCCGACCTCGCCGCGGCCGTCATGCCGAGTTTCGTCAACATCTACAACCGCCATGTAGCGAAAAAGGCCGAAGCACAGCCGAACGGCGACGCTGCGACCGCTGTCGAAGACGACGTCGGATCGGGCGTCGTCGTCTCGCCGGACGGTCTGATCGTCACCAACCGCCACGTCATCCAGGACGCCTACGCCCTGTTCGTGACGCTGAGCGACGGCCGACGCCTGCCGGCCAAACTCGTGCTGGCCGGCACCAACTACGACCTCGCCCTGATCAAGGTCGATCCGGGCCCGACGCCGCTGCAGCCAGCCCGCCTCGGCGACAACGACAAGATGCGCGTCGGCGACCGTGTCGTGGCCATCGGCAATCCCCTCGGTTTCGCCGGCTCTGTCTCCAGCGGCATCATCAGCGCCTTTCATCGTCAGATCGGCCTGAGCGCCTATGACGACCTGATCCAGACGGACGCGACGATCAACAAGGGAAATTCCGGCGGTCCGCTGTTCAACATGGACGGCGAGGTGATCGGCATCAATCAGGCGATCTTCACTCAAAACCAGGGCGGCTCGATCGGCATCGGATTTTCGATACCGATCGATGACGTCAAGCACGCGGAAGAATCTCTCGGTAAATACGGGAAGGTTCGCGTCGGCTGGCTCGGCGTCAGCATTCAGCCTGTGAGCGAACCGATGGCGGAATCGCTCGGCCTCGGGGTCAACAGCGGCTATGGCGCCATTGTCGGCGCGACCAAACCGGACTCGCCGGCCGCCAGGGCCGGATTGCGGTTAGGCGACATCGTCCGCACGTTCAACGGCGACAAGCTGCGCGACGCGGTCGCGCTCAATCGCAAGGTCGCGCATGCAGCCGGTCAGACGGTCAAGCTCGGCGTGTGGCGCGAAGGCAAGATGATCGAAGTTCCCGTTTCGATCGTCGATTACCCCGGCAATATCTGGATCACGAAAATGGCCGACCCGCCGAAGTCGGACAATCCCGGGGATTTCGGCGCCGAACTGGCCGACAGGCCCGGGCTCGACGGCGTCGAGGTGACCAATGTCGTGAAGGACAGCATCGCCTGGTACGCGGGCGAACGCGCAGGCGACATCATTCGCAAGGTGCGGCTGACGGACGTCCACAATATTGCCGATCTGACGCGCGAGGTCGAGAAACTCAAGGCGTCCGGCGCTGCCGGCGGGGTTATTTTCGTCGACGGGCCGAACGGACCGCGCTGGCTCGATATCGACCTGTTGCAGTAACGCAGTGCGCCAATGCGCGGACGCGCTGGCGCGACGGCGCAGGAGGCATAAACTGCCTCCCGAACCGGCGCGAAGCCGGGCGGGAGGACAGGATGGCCAAGGTTTTGATTGGCGCGGCGCTGGCCGCGCTCGTAATTGCGGGCGGCGCGGCGCGCGCGCAGACGCCGGGCGTGAGCCCGACCGAGATCAGGGTAGGCCAGAGCATCGCCTACAGCGGACCCGCATCCGCTTACGGCGTTCTCGGCAAGACCGAAGCCGCCTATTTCGAATCCGTGAACGCAAGGGGCGGGATCAACGGCCGCAAGATCGTCTTCATCTCGCGCGACGACGCCTATTCGCCGCCGAAGGCGGTCGAAAACGTGCGCCGCCTCGTCGAAGAAGACGATGTCGCGCTGATCTTCGGAGACCTCGGCACGCCGATCAACATGGCGGTGCGGCCGTATCTCAACTCGAAGAAAGTGCCGCTGCTCTTCATCGCGGCCGGCTCGTCCGCCTTCAACGATCCGAAGAATTTTCCCTGGATCATGGGTTGGCAGCCGAACCTGCGTTCGGAGGCGGGCTTCTATGCCGCCGACCTGCTGAAGCGCAAACCCGACGCGAAGATCGCGGTGCTCTATCAGAACGACGATTTCGGCAAGGATCTGCTCGCGGGCCTCAAAGAAGGCCTGGGCGAGAAGGCCGACAAGATGATCGTCGACGCGCAGAGCTTTCAGGCCGCCGATCCGACCATCGACTCGCAGCTCGTGCTGCTGAAAAATTCGGGCGCGGACACGCTCTTTCTCTTCACCTACGCCAAGCAGGCCGCACAGGCGATCGTGAAAATGTCCGATCTCGGCTGGAAGCCCTGGTCCTATCTGCACCTCGGCGCAGCATCGATCGGCGCGACCTTCAGGCCCGCAGGTCTCGACAAATCCGTCGGCATCCAGACCGCGGGCTTCATGATGGACGTGACCGATCCGAAATGGGCCGAGGATCCGGCAGTGAAGGATTTCTTCGCCTGGCAGAAGCAATACATGCCCTCGGCCGACCCGAACGACTCCCTCGTCGCCGCCGGCTATGCCTACGGGCAGACGCTCGAACAGGTTCTGCGTCAATGCGGCAATGATCTGTCGCGCGAAAACATCATGAAGCAAGCCGCCAATCTCAGGAACTGGCGGTTCAGCCTGCAATTGCCGGGCGGTTCGATCAATACGAGCCCGACCGATTATCGCGTCGTCAATTACATGAAGCTCCAGCGCTTCAACGGGAAGACTTGGGATTTCGTGCAGTAGGGGAATTGCGGCCGCCGCGCTAACCCGTCTTCACAACGGCCTTTGTGAGGCGCGCGAGCGAACAGATTTTCCCTTCGTCGCTCGCGCTCGCCTCGCAGAAGGCGAGCGCGTTTCCCAGCCGTGTGACGCGTGCGAAAAGTTCGACACGCGCGTGCGGGCGGATCGGACGCAGGTGCTGGACGTGCATGTCGGCCGTCACCGCGACGCGATCGGGCGGCAGGATCGTGTAGAGCGCGCAAACGGCGGTCGGCTCCAGGAGCATGGCGATCACGCCGCCGTGCACCGCGCCGCTCGGCGCGAAGGCCGCGGGACCAGCGACGAATTCGAAACGCGCCTCGCCGTCGGCGACGAATAAGGCCTTCAGCGCCTGCGCGCGGTGCGCCGGAACGTCGAGAACCTGCGCGACGAAAGCCTCGATCTCATCCTGCGTCTTGGGCATCGGTCCTCGCAAATTCCGCCGCAGGCATTGCGCGGATCGGGAGGCTTGGCAAGCGCTTCCCGCGCCGCGCATGGCGGGCTTGGTTCGGCTGCGGCCTTCGGCTAGCTTTCGCGAAAATCGAGCCGGCTTCGGAGGAAATCTTGGAATTCATCGACCTCGTCCAGACCCGCAAGAGCGTGCGCGGCTTTCAAAAGAAACCTGTCCCGCGTGAAACGATCGCCGAGATCATCGAGGTCGCCAAGCGCGCGCCGTCTTCGATGAACACGCAGCCCTGGCACATCCATGTGCTGACCGGCGAACCGCTCGAGGAGGTGCGACGCCGCAACATGGAGGCCATGGCCGGCGGAGCGAAGGTCCACCGCGACATTCCCATGCACGGCGAATACGACGGGGTGCATCGCCAGCGGCAGGTCGACATCGCCAAGAAGCTGTTCGCGGCCATGGGCATCGCGCGCGACGACAAGCCGATGCGGCAGGACTGGGTGTTGCGCGGCTTCCGGCAGTTCGACGCCCCCGTCTCGCTCGTGCTCTGCTACGACCGCGCGCTCGAAGGCGGCGCCGTCGGCTATTTCGACATGGGCGCGCTCTGTTACGGCCTCGTGCTGGCCGCCTGGGACCGCGGGCTCGGCTCCGTCATCAATGGGCAGGGCATCATGCGGTCCGACATCGTGCGCGAGGTCGCCGGCATCCCGCCGGAGCAGGGCGTCATGACCTGCATCGCCATGGGCTATCCCGACGAGTCCTTCGCCGCCAACGCCGTGCGCTCCGACCGCGAGGACAGCGACAGTTTCGTGCGGTACCACGGGTTTGCGGACTAGGCCGCCTGGATGCGCCGCGCGCTGGGTCTCATCGCGCCAGCGCCGCCCGGAGGACCGGTTTCGTCCCGCGCGGCGCGGACGCCGCCATCGCTGGAACCTCCAGGCTGCTCGCAAGGTCGCGATGATGGGCGCTCAGCCTTCGTCCTGCCGCGCCACGACAGGCATCAGTCGATCTCCCCGAACTCCTTGCCGGCCCGCGCCGGCTGCAACCGCAGCAAACGGGAATCCTCGACCGCCGCTTGCCGGTGCTTCACCGCCTCGCGGTAGACGGGGTCGCGCAACATTTCGACGAACGCCTGAGCCGACGGATATTCCGCGATGAACGCGATGTCCCATTGCTCGGCGTCCTGTGGGCCAGTGAGCATGAGTTCGGGCTTGCCGATCCATACCTGCTTTCCGCCGAGCCTGCGGAAGACCGGCCCGCTTTCCCGGGCGTATGCGCGGTAGGCGTCGGCGCCGGAGACGTCGCGGCCGTCCGGATAGGCCGCGGCTTGCCGAAACTTCACGAGATTGAGCATGTGGATAGGCCCTGGCCGGTCCATTTCGCGAAATTTCGCGAAAACCTCTCTGGTCGGATCGATGTGCGCGGTCATTTCCTCTCCTCGGTTAGTACTTGTTCGATGCGCCGGTCCGGCACGAGCCACATCAGCGCGACCGCGACATAGATCAGGTTCGAGACGACCGGCGCAATGAAGGCCATGGCTATCGCCAGCGTATAGAGCACGGGCGAGGCCTTGCCCTTGAAGTCCGTCCCGACGGCCTTCGAGAGCAGCGATTCGGGCCCCTGCGACCGCACGATCGTCTGCTGGAGGGTGTAATAAGCGATCGCCGGCATGAGAAGCGCGAAACCATAGACGGCGGTCGGGCGCGCCGAAAAATGATTCTCGCCGAGCCACGCGGTCGCCACCGGAATGAGCGAGAGCCAGAACAAGAGATGCATATTGGCCCACAGGATCGCCCCGTTCACGCGATCCGCCGCATAGAGCATGTGGTGGTGATTGTTCCAGTAGATCGCGACGTAGACGAAGCTGAGGACATAGCTCGAAAAAACAGGCCAGAGCGCCGCCAGATCGGCCCAGTCGCCCCCGTGGGGCGCCTTTATCTCGAGGACCATGATCGTGATGATGATGGCGATGACGCCGTCGGAGAATGCGGTCAGGCGCTCTTTTTCCATTAAACCCTCGTAAGTCGGCCCAAATCTACTGGGGCCGCGGCCCGTCCGCCATTGCCTTGGGGGCGCTTCTGGCTATAGTCCGCGCGCCATTTCCGGCCCCCTGATCAAAATCGGTTGCAGCCGACTTCGCTTCGGGGGGCCTTTCGGACGAGACCTACATGAACTTCATCACGCCCGCCTTTGCTCAGGCCGCCGGAGGGTCGCCCGGGGGGACGGAGATCATCATGCAGATGGCGCCGTTCGGCATCATTCTGGTGATCATGTATTTTCTGATCATCCGCCCGCAGCAGAAGCGGGCCAAGGACACGCAGGCGATGATCACCGGCATTCGCCGGGGCGACACGGTGGTCACTACCGGCGGCATTATCGGCAAGGTCACCAAGGTGACCGATGCGGCCGAGATCGAGGTGGAGATCGCGGCGAACGTGCGCGTGCGCATTTTGCGTCAGATGGTGGCCGAGGTCCGCTCGAAGGGCGAACCGGTGAAGGACGCGGCCGCCTGAGCGGCCGACGGAAGAACGAAACGAGATGCTGCGCTTCGCCCCCTGGAAAGTCATCGCGATCGTCGGGATGACGCTGATCGCGATTCTGATCGTGATTCCGTCGTTGCTCGGACCCGCCGCTGTCGATTCGCTTCGGGCGAAATTCCCGTGGCTGCCGATGAAGACGATCACGCTCGGTCTCGACCTTCAGGGCGGCTCGCACATCCTGCTCGAGGTCGACTCCGCCTCCGTGGTCAAGCAGCAGGTCGAAAACCTGCGTGACGACGCCCGGCGCATCTTGCGCGAGGAAAAGGCCGGCGTTTCCGGCGGCATCGCCATGCTGCCGCGCGGCGTGCGGTTCCAGCTGACGAATCCCGCGGAGGCCGACAAGGTTCTGCCGAAATTGCGCGCGCTCGGCCAGAACGCAGGCGCCGTCATTTTGGGCGCAGCGGGCGCGCCGACTGTCGAGGTGACGTCGACCGACAACGGCGTAGTCCAGGCGAACGTCACCGACGCCGGCGTCACCGACAAGGTGCGCCGCGCCGTCGATCAGTCGATCGAGGTGCTGCGCCGGCGCATCGACGCCTCCGGCATGAAGGAGCCGACGATCCAGCGCCAGGGAGCCGACCGCATTCTCGTGCAGGTTCCCGGTCTGCAGGATCCCGAGCAGCTGAAGCAATTGCTCGGCACGACGGCCAAGCTCGAATTCCGCCTCGTCGCGCAACCCGGCGAAGACCCGGCCGATATCGAGGAACTCGACCAGACCGAAGGCGGCAAGATCGCTGTCGAGAAGCAGGTGATGGTGCAGGGCGAGGATCTGACCGACGCCCAGCCCGGCTTCGACCAGCGCACCGGCCAGCCGGTCGTCAATTTCCGCTTCAACCTGCGCGGCGGGCAGAAATTCGCCGACGTGACGACTCGCAACGTCGGCCGTCCCTTCGCGATCGTGCTCGACAACAAGGTGATTTCAGCGCCGCGCATCATCTCGCCGATCACCGGCGGCTCCGGCCAGATTTCCGGCAATTTCACGGTCGAGCAGGCGAACAATCTGGCGATCCTGCTACGCGCCGGCGCGTTGCCCGCCAAGCTGACGACGATCGAGGAACGCACGGTCGGTCCCGGCCTCGGTCAGGATTCGATCGACGCCGGCAAGCTCGCCTCCTATGTCGGCGCCGCGCTCGTCGTCGTCTACATGCTGATCACCTACGGGACGTTCGGCGTGTTCGCGAATATCGCGCTGTTCGTTCACATCTCTCTGATTTTCGCCGCGCTCGTGCTGCTCGGCGCGACGCTGACGCTGCCCGGCATCGCCGGCATCGTGCTGACGATCGGAATGGCGGTCGACTCCAACGTGCTGATCTACGAGCGCATCCGCGAGGAAGCCCATCTCGGCCGCTCCATCCTGTCCGCGCTGGACGCCGGCTTCAAGCGGGCCTTCGGCACCATCGTCGATTCCAACGTCACGATGTTCGTCGCCGCGGTCATTCTCTACTTCCTCGGCTCGGGTCCGGTTCGCGGTTTTGCGGTTTCGCTCGGTCTCGGCATCCTCACGACCATCGTCACCGCCGTCACGATGACGCGCATGATGATCGCTGTCTGGTACCGCTACGCGCGGCCGACCAAGTTGCCGATCTGAGCGGGACAGTCACATGAAACTCCTGCGCCTCACGCCCGAAAACACGAAATTCCCGTTCATGCGGTTCCGCCGCGTGAGCTATCCGTTCTCGGCCGTCCTCTCGATCCTCGCGGTCCTGCTCTTCATATTCCGCGGCATGAATTTCGGCATCGATTTCGCCGGCGGCACGATGATGGAATTGCGCGCCAGGAGCGGGGTCGCGGACGTCGGCATGCTGCGCAACCTCACCGAGAAACTCGGCGTCGGCGACGTACAGGTGCAGGCGTTCGGCAACCAGTCGGACGTGACGCTGCGCTTCGGCGTGCAGCCCGGCGGCGACGCCGCTCAGGCCGGCGCGGTCGAAAAGGTCCGCACCGCCGTCTCGGACGGCTACGACATCCGCCGCGCCGAAACCGTCGGCCCCAGCGTTTCGGCGGAGCTCGTGCAATCCGGCACGCTCGGCGTGGTGCTGTCGATCTTCGCGGTGCTCACCTATCTCTGGTTCCGCTTCGAATGGCAGTTCGCGCTGTCCGCCGTCATCGCGACCATGCATGATTTGACGCTGACGGTCGGTTTCTTCTCGCTGACGCATCTCGAGTTCAACACGACCTCGATCGCGGCGATCCTGACAATCGTCGGATATTCACTGAACGAGACGGTCGTCGTTCTCGATCGCATCAGGGAAATGTTGCGCAAGTACAAGCGCATGCCGACCGACCAGATCATCGACATGTCGATCAACGCCGTGCTGCCGCGCACGCTGATGACCGCGACCACCGTTCTGCTCGCCCTGTTCGCGCTCGTCGCTTTCGGCGGCGAGGTGATCAGGTCCTTCTCGCTCGCCATGACCTGGGGCGTCTGCGTATCTGTCTATTCCTCGATCTTCATCTGCTCGCCGATGATGATCTACCTCGGCCTGCGTAACGAAGGCGCGGGCAGGGCGGAAGCGGCCGGAAAGGACGAGAGCGTCGCGCCTGCGGCTGCGCGGTAACCGGACGCGAGCCGCGTCTGGCCATTCGCTCGCGCTCGGCTAAGATCGCGGCTGATTTCATCCAGTCGGAATTGCTGCCGCAATGACTTCTTCGTCGGCTTTCGCGTCGATCCTCGCCCACTTGCGCGACGACCGCCGCTATGCGGCTATGGTCGGTCTCGGCTTCTCGTCCGGCATCCCCTTTCTTCTCGTCTATTCCACGCAATCGGCGTGGCTGTCAGAAGCGGGCGTGCCGATCCAGACGCTCGGCGTCCTCGCCGAACTCACCATCGCCTACAAGTTCAAATTTCTCTGGTCGCCGTTTCTCGACCGGTACGATCCGCCGCTGCTCGGATCGTTGCTCGGGCGCCGTCGCGGCTGGATCGTCGTCTCGCAACTGGCGGTCATCCTCGCGTTGTGCGGCGTCGCCTTCGGCGATCCCGCGCATGTGCTCGCCTGGACGGTCGCTTTTTCGCTTGTCCTCGGCTTCGCGGGCGCCACGCAGGATGTGACGATCGACGGATGGCGCATCGTCGCCGCGCCGCCTGGCAAGCAGTCGCTGATGACAGCGTTTTCCGAGGCCGGCTATCGCGTCGGCTCGTTCGTCGCGGGCGCCGTCGCCTTGCTGCTGGCGGACCGTTACGGTTGGCGGGTCTCTTATCTGTGCATGGCGGCGTTCATCGCCGTCGGCGCGATTTCGGCGTTTTTCGCGCCGGAACCGGAATCGGACCTGCGCATCCGGCGCGATCATCCCGGCTTTGTCGAAACGGTCGTCGCGCCCATTCGCGAACTCGTGACGCGGCTTGGGCCGATGGCGATCCCGGTGCTTGTTCTGATCGCCGGCTTTCGTATGCCCGGCTATCTCACGAGCGCCATGGCGATGCCGCTGTTCAAGAGCCTGCATATTTCCGACACGGAAATTGCCACCGTCACGAAGGTCTTCGGATTCTGGATTTCGCTTGGCGGCACGTTTCTGGCGACTTTCGTGGTGCGAAAGGCCGGGCTGATGGCGAGCCTGCTGATCGGCACGGTTGCCGGTTCGGCGTCGCATCTGGCGCTCGCATGGCTCGCCGCGGACGGGCGGGCGGACTTCATCCCGTTCGCAATCGCCGTCAGCATCGAGGGCTTCGCCTACGCTTTCGCGCAGGTGGTGCTCATCACTTACATGTCGTCGCTCGCCTCTACGGAGCTTGCGGCGAGCCAATATGCGTTGTTGACGTCGCTCTGCGCGCTGCCGGGTTCCTTTCTCGCCGGCGCGTCCGGCTTCGCCATAGCGCGCGTCGGCTTCGAGACGTTTTTCATCGGGACATCGCTGATAGGCGTCCCGGTCGCGTTGCTCGCATGGTTCGTCTGGCGCAAGCACCGGCCCGTTACGACCTCGGCCGAGCCCGTCACGATCGGATGAGCGGTCCTGCGAATTCGCGGCGAAGCGGAAAAGGCGCTAGTCTTGACCGGTCAGAACATGGAGGCCCGCATGATCGCCGCCATCGTGCAATTTCGACTCCCGAAGCCGGTTTCGGTCGAGGAGGCCGCCAGAATGTTCGAGTCGACCGCGCCGAAATACCAGGACCTGCCGGGGCTCGTGCGCAAATACTACATTCGTTCGGAAGACGGACGCACGGCCGGCGGCGTCTATCTCTGGGAGACGCGCGCGGCGGCGGAAAGGACCTACGGTGACGAATGGCGCGAACGCGTCGCGAGCCTCTTCGGCGAGGCGCCGCAGATTGCCTGGTTCGATACGCCGGTCATAGTCGACAATTCCGCCGGCGGCGCCATAGTCAAGGCCGCCTGAGCAAGACGCCGAAGAACAGAATCGTGACTTCACAACCCGCCGGCTTTTTGCCCGGCCGCCATCCCATCGACGCATATGGCGAGGGCGGCTTCAAGTTCGGCGGCATGTCGCATCGCGGGTCGGTCCTTGCGCTTCCCTCCGGGATTTACGCATGGGATGCGACGAGCGCCGGCGATATCGGCAACGATCTTGCGATCCGGCTGCTCGCGGAGGAGGCTGGTTCGATCGAGCACGTTCTCGTCGGGACAGGGATGGAGCTCGTCCCGATGAAGGCCGGACTCGTTCAGCGTTTGCGCGCTGCGCATATTGCGCTCGAACCCATGGCTACAGGAGCGGCGGCGCGGACCTATAATGTCCTTCTGGGCGAACGCAGGCGCGTGGCCGCCGCGCTGATCGCGGTGTAATCATGACGCAGGCGCGCCGGCCGGTGGAAGCAAACTCGATGGAGGCCGCGCAAACGCCGCAAGCCGACCGCACGAACGCGGCGCCTGACCGCGAAGCGCAGCTCGCTGCCCACTATTCGCATTGCGAGCAGCTCCTGCGCGAACACGATAGGGATCGGTGGCTCGCCTGCATGTTCGCGCCGGGCGCGGCGCGTCCGCGTCTGCACGCGCTTTACGCATTCAATATGGAAATCGCGCGTGTCCGGGAAAGCGTGCGCGATCCGATGCCCGGCGAGATCCGCCTGCAATGGTGGGTCGATGCGATCGAGGGCGAGGCGCGCGGCGACGTGCGCAACCATCCCGTCGCGGACGCGCTGATCGATACGATCCGGCGGCTGTCGCTGCCGCGAAGGGCGTTCACGGATATGATCGAAGCGCGCCGGTTCGATCTCTACGACGATCCGATGACGGACATGGAATCGCTTGAGGCCTATTGCGGGCGCACGGCCTCGGCGCTCTTTCGGCTGGCCGCGATTATTGTCGCCGACGGCGGCGAGCCGGGCGGCGCGGACGCGGCGGGCTATGCGGGCGTCGCTTACGCCTTGACCGGCCTGTTGCGCGCCTTTCCGTGGCACGCGTCGCGCGGGCAGATGTACGTGCCCGCCGAAAGCCTGGAGCAACAGGGCGTGACGCCGGCGGCTGCGCTGGTGCGGCCGGCCAATCCGGGCTTGTTGATCGCGATGTCGGAATTGCGGGCGCACGCTGCGCGCCGCTTCGAACAGGCCACGGCGGCGTTGCACTCAGTCGCGCCGAAGGCCCGCGCCGCATTCGTGCCGCTGAGCATCGTGCCGCTCTACCTGCGGACCATGGAAAGTGCGGGCTACAACCCCTTCACGTCGCGCACCGACGCCTCGCAATGGCGTCGCCAGTTGGCGATGTGGCGCTTTTCGCGAAGGTACTGAGAGCCGCGTCCGATCGGTGCGTCCACGCATGCGAGGCGGCGGCCGCATCGGCCAGGAGATCACGACGCGGCGATTTTCGCCGGCGCCGGCGCGCTTGCGAGCCACCTCGCCAGATCGCGCTCCGCGCGCGCGGAAAGCGCCATCTTGCGGGCCCGTCCCTTCTCGGAGCCGCGCAAGCGACGGCCGTCCGTCGCCGTGAGCGCTTCGTTCAGCGGCGGAAACAGGCCGAAATTGACGTTCATCGGCTGAAAGGACCGAGGGCCGGCGTCGATCGTCGTTACGTGGCCGCCGGTGATGTGGTTCAGCAAGGCGCCGATGGCGGTGGTGGCCGGCGGCGGCGTCAGGACGCGCCCGAGTTTCTCGGCCGCGGCGAGCCTGCCGGCGATCAGGCCGACCGCGGCGCTCTCCACATAGCCTTCGCATCCTGTGATCTGGCCGGCGAAGCGCAGACGCGGGTCGGCCTTGAGCCGAAGCGCCGGATCGAGCAGCGCCGGCGAATTGAGGTAGGTATTGCGGTGGATGCCGCCGAGCCGCGCGAATTCGGCGTTCTCGAGCCCGGGTATGCTGCGGAAGATCGCCGTTTGCGCGCCATGCTTCAGCTTCGTCTGGAAGCCCACCATGTTGTAGAGCGTACCGAGCGCATTGTCCTGCCGGAGCTGGACCACGGCATAGGGTTTGACGGTCGGGTTATGAGCGTTGGTGAGGCCCATCGGCTTCATCGGCCCATGCCGGAGGGTCTCCGGGCCGCGCTCGGCCATCACCTCGATCGGCAGGCAGCCGTCGAAATAGGGCGTGCCTTCCCATTCCCGGAACTCGATCTTGTCGCCCGCCAGCAGCGCAGCGACGAAAGCCTGATACTGCTCGCGGTCGAGCGGGCAATTGATGTAGTCGGCGCCCGTACCGCCCGGACCCGTTTTGTCGTAGCGAGACTGCAGCCAGGCCTTGCCCATGTCGATGGAGTCGCGATGGACGATGGGCGCGATCGCGTCGAAGAAGGCGAGTCCCGCTTCGCCGGTCAGCTTGCCGATGGCGTCCGCAAGTTGAAGCGACGTCAAAGGTCCGGTAGAAATAATTACGCTATCCCAATCTTTTGACGCGATATCTGAAACTTCCTCACGAGCGACCTGAATCAGATTGTGAGCAGCGATCGCCGACGTCACTGCGGCCGAAAACCCGTCCCGGTCGACCGCGAGCGCGCCGCCGGCGGGCACCTGATTGCCGTCGGCCGCGCGCATGACCAGCGAATCCATAGCGCGCATCTCCCGATGCAGCACGCCGACCGCATTGGCCGCCGCATCGTCCGAGCGGAATGAATTCGAGCAGACGAGCTCGGCGAGGCCGTCGGTGCGATGCGCATCGGTGCCGCGCACAGGCCGCATTTCGTGCAGGACGACAGGCACGCCGGCGTTGGCGATCTGCCAGGCCGCTTCCGATCCGGCGAGGCCGCCGCCGATGATGTGAACGGGTGTCATGGCCGCTTATCTAGCTGTGACCGGCGCATAAAAAAAGCGCCCGCCGGGGGAGGATCCGGCGGGCGCGAGGGCATGATGTTCGGCCGGGAAAGGGAGGAGAGTCCCCGGCTTCTGCGTCATGCAAACTCAGTAGTGAGCAGACTTCTTCGCGACATATTCGATATCGGCGCGGGTGAGGCCGAGGTCGTGAAGCTCGCGCTCGGAAAGGCGCGAAAGCTCGCGGACGGAGGCGCGATAGCGGCGCCATTCCTGAATCTTGTGGGTGATCTCTCTGATCGACATCGTCTTGTCCTAACCGCTTCCGGCGGCCCGGAGGGGTCGTCGTCCTTTGATGCAACGCAACATAGTGGAGACGTGAACTGTTCGGAAGAGGCTTCATCTCAGGTCAGCCATGCGTTTTTGGTATGAAAATAACCGAAAGTGACGAGAAGAGAGCCGTTAATGAATTATTTTTGCATAAGTTATTCGCAGTGTGAAACCCAATACGCGAGGGCGTTGCAGCAAAGGACAGCGTTGCTGTCCATGAAAAAGGCCCCGCGACGGGCGCAGCCGGGGGCCTTAATCCTGAGCCGTGCAGCTGCGTCAGGCGGGCGACGCCAGCGGCTTGCCCTTTTCCACGATGTAGGTCGAGACGATCTTGACCTTGGCGGGGCCGTTCTTGGCGCCGGCGTGGGGCGTATTCGGTGGCACCTGGAAGCCCTCGCCCGCTTTGATCGTTCGGGTCGGCTGCCCCTCGATCGGCAGGTCGACCTCTCCGGACACGACATAGCCGGCCTCGATGCCGGGATGTGTATGCCGGCCGATCATCACGTTCGGCTCGATCTCGACCTCCATCGTGATGGTCGTATAGCCGGGCATCGGACCATCCGATTGCGAGATGAGTTTGCGGGTCAGCCCGGGCGTCGCGTTGGCGGCCGGCGGCGTCTGCGCGGACGCCTCGGTGGCGACGAATCCGGTAGCGGCCAGATCGCAAAGCGCGCAGCCCGCAATCAATCCCGCAAATCCGCGGCGTGACAGCATGAGATCCTCCCGACGTATTGGGGCGACGCTCCGCGGCGCGCCTGACAACGGATGGTGCGCCGCGGTCCGGCGTTTGACAATGGCGCGGCGGTGACGCGGGCGCCGCGCGCCGCTACGCTCGGCGGCCTGACTCGGGGAGCGCCAGCATGATCGTGGAATTCGTCCGTTTTCCGAAACCCGAGGGCTGGACGCGCGAAGACGTGCTGGCCGACGCCCGCACGGTCGTCGAGAAATGGCGGGCCGACCCGGCGCTGGTGCGCAAGCACTTCCTCATGGGCGAGGACGGCATGTTGGGCGCCTTCTACATTTGGCCTTCGCGCAAGGACGCCGAACGCGCGCACGACGCGGCCTGGCGGACGGCCGTGGCCGAGAAGACCGGCGCGGCGCCGGCAATCGACTACTTCGACCTGACGATGGTGATCGACAACGCGGCGGGGACGGTGACCGAGTTTGAGCGAGGCGAGGGGACGGGCGAGCGCGACCTATCCGGGTCGTGACCCGTCGGAGGCATCGCGCAAGCTCGGCCGCGCCGCCGATGCGTCGCAAGCTTGCGCGCGATCGCCGCGGTCATCGCGTCAGATGCGCGACGACTCCCGAGCCGCCGCACGTCGGCGTCCAGGCGAATTCCGACGATTGCGTCGTCGGCGAAGCGACAACATAGGAACTGACCGGGATCGCATTGAATTGCGAAACCGTGAGGGTCATGTTCTTGCCGAGCACGCCCCCCGGATTTCCGCACATGCCGGCTGACGTCGTTTGCAGCCAAACCTGTCCGAAGCCGCCGCCTTCGAAAAATATATAGGCGGTGTAATGAGGCGTAACGACGGTCGCGTAGTCGTAGAGATATGTGTCCGGCGAGGCCGACGGATTATGCAGCGTCGTCGCGAGTGTGCCCATGTGCGGGGAGGCGGTGACGGAAATCGTGACCCCCTCTGTCGTGTCGTTGACGAGCGTCGTCGTCTTGGTCGACCAGCTCGGCGCAATCGCCGGCGCCGCGCTCACTCCGTCGACATAGATTTCGCCCGGCGTATCGACGCCGCCCGTGCTCTGGGTATCTGCGCCATAGGCGTTCGTCATGCTGCTGACCGCCGTCGGCAAAGTGTCATCGCTATAATTTGTGTATTGGCCGCTTACGCCCCAGGAAAAGGTGTTTTCCGTGGTTGTGCCGCCGGTCGTAAAGACAGAGCTCGGTCCGCCTATGTATTTGAGCGTATGCGTGCCCGCCTGAATATAGAACGCGCCCAGGACGTACATGGAGCCGGTGTAATTTTCGCATATCGCGTTGATTTGAAATTTACCGTCCGACAGCAAGTTGTACCAATTTCCACTGGCGCAGTTCAGATTTCCAGAATTCTGTCCCGCGATCTTGTTGGATGTGGTGGCTATATTCGGGTCGCCCCAAATATAGGCCGACCCGTTGACCCCGGCAGCCGTGCCGATTGTCCCTGTCGGTCCCTGCGTCGCCGTAGCGGTCGCGGCGACGCTGAGCGACAGTGAGCTGACTTTGGTGACGCCCGCGAACAGGCTCGGGGTCGTGCCGCTCACGGTTGCGCTTGCGGTGTAGGTGATCGCGCCGGAGGCGTTGGTCGCGGACGCGACCTGAATCGTAGGCGTTCCCGCGACAATGTGTTTCCCGGATATCGCGGACGTGAATACGTCCACGCCCAAAGCTGTCGCTTCATTCGTGGACAAGCCGTTGCGCACGGCGCCGGCCGCGCTCACGGCCGCGGCGTCGATCGCGCCTTGCAGCGCGGGCTTGAGCGAAACCGCTCTCACATAATCGACTGCGACGCCCGCCAGGAGCCCGACCACCGGCAGGCTGAGGCCGAACATGACCGCGGCGCCGCCATCGCGATTTCGCGCAAACGCCTCAGCGAATTTCAGCAGGCTCGATCGTGGCAGGGGCTGAGCGAATTGTTTTGAAATACGCATGATACTCTCGAAATTGGCCGGGCATTCACGATACGTCAGACCATGCGCGGCGAATCTTACCGCCGGATTTCCGGGGCGTCATGCAGATTGTTACCATCGATTATTTTTCGGTTTGGCGACGGGACAAGGCGCCCGCTCGCCGGAAACCGGCAAATGTCAGGCCCGGTCTGACTAAGCTTGAACACAGCGTTCAGTATCGCGCGGCGCCGCTCATTCCGCCGCTTCGCCCGGGATTTTCATCGGCCGCCGCGCCAGCACTTCCTTTAGAAACCGCCCGGTGTGGCTGCGCGCATTCTTGACGATTTCTTCCGGTGGTCCGGCCGCGACGATCTCGCCGCCGCCGTCGCCGCCTTCCGGCCCCATGTCGATGATCCAGTCGGCTGTCTTGATCACTTCGAGATTGTGCTCGATGACGACGACCGAATTGCCCTGGTCGACGAGTTCGTGCAGCACTTCGAGCAGCTTCTTCACGTCGTGAAAGTGCAGACCCGTCGTTGGCTCGTCGAGGATGTAGAGCGTGCGCCCGGTGGAGCGGCGCGCCAGCTCCTTGGACAGTTTCACGCGCTGCGCCTCGCCGCCGGACAGGGTGGTGGCCTGCTGACCGACGTGGATGTAGTCGAGGCCGACGCGCTTCAGCGTCTCCATCTTTTCGCGAATGGCCGGCACCGCCTTGAACAGATCTGCGGCTTCCTCCACCGTCATGTCGAGCACGTCGGCGATCGATTTCTCGCGGTACTTCACTTCCAGCGTCTCGCGATCGTAGCGCTTGCCCTTGCACACGTCGCACGTGACGTAGACGTCTGGCAGGAAGTGCATCTCGATCTTGATGACGCCGTCGCCCTGGCAGGCCTCGCAGCGTCCGCCCTTCACGTTGAACGAGAACCGTCCGGGCGCATAGCCTCGCGCTTTCGCTTCGGGCAGGCCGGCGAACCATTCGCGGATCGGCGTGAAGGCGCCGGTATAGGTCGCCGGATTGGAGCGCGGCGTGCGGCCGATCGGCGATTGATCGATGTCGATCACCTTGTCGATGTGTTCGACGCCCTCGATGCGGTCGAACGGCGCGGCATGTTCGAGCGCGCCATTGAGACGCCGCGCGACCGCCTTGTAGAGCGTGTCGATCACGAGCGTCGACTTGCCGCCGCCCGACACGCCGGTGATGCAGGTGAAGAGGCCGAGCGGCACTTCCGCCGTCACGTCCTTCAGATTGTTGCCTTTCGCGCCCACCAGTTTCAGCCGGCGCCCCGGCTGCGGCTTGCGCCGCTTTTTAGGCGTCGCGACTTCCCGCGCGCCCGTGAGATATTGGCCCGTCAGCGATTTCGGATTGGCCATGATCTCGGCCGGCGTGCCCTCTGCGACGATCTCGCCGCCGTGGATGCCGGCGCCGGGGCCGACGTCGACGACATGATCGGCGGTGAGGATCGCGTCCTCGTCGTGCTCGACGACGATCACGGTATTGCCGAGATCGCGCAGACGCCGAAGCGTCTCGAGCAGGCGAGCGTTGTCGCGCTGGTGAAGGCCGATCGAAGGTTCGTCCAGCACGTAGAGCACGCCGGTCAGCCCCGAACCGATCTGCGAGGCCAGCCGGATGCGCTGGCTTTCGCCGCCCGAGAGCGAGCCGGATCCTCGCGCGAGGGTCAGATAGTCGAGACCGACGTCGACGAGGAAGTCGAGGCGCTCGCGAATTTCCTTGAGTATGCGTGCGGCGATTTCATTGCGCTTGTCGTCGAGAAGCTCCGGCGCGTCGGCGAACCAGTGCGCCGCCTGCTTCACGCTGAGATCGCAGATCTCGCCGATATGCTTCATGCCGATCTTTACGGCGAGCGCCTCCGGCTTCAGGCGAAATCCCTTGCACGCCTTGCACGGCGTCGCCGACATGAAACGCCCGATCTCTTCGCGCGCCCATTCGGATTCCGTTTCGAGATAGCGGCGCTGCAGATTGGACACGACGCCTTCGAACGGCTTCTTCACGTCATAGGCGCGCAGACCGTCGTCGTAGGAAAACTTGATCGCTTCTTCGTCCGATCCGTACAGGATCACGTCGCGCGCCTTTTTCGGCAAGGCCTCGAACGGCGTGTCGAGCCGGAACTTGTAATGCTTGCCGAGCGCCTCGAGCGTCTGCGCGTAATAGGGCGACGTAGAACGCGCCCACGGCGCAATGGCGCCCTTGCGCAGCGTCATCTTCGGATCGGGCACGACGAGATCTGGATCGATCGTCTGTTCCGAGCCGAGGCCCGAACATGTCGGGCACGCGCCGAACGGATTGTTGAACGAGAACAATCGCGGCTCGATTTCCGGAATGGTGAAGCCGGAGACCGGACAGGCGAATTGCGACGAGAAGAGGATATGATCGGCGGCGTAATGCGTGGAGACGTTGGCGGCCTTGTCGTCCTTGCCTTCCGTGCGTTGCTGCGTCGCCGTCGCCGCGTCCGCGAACTCCACAACCGCGATCCCGCCGGACAATTCCAGCGCCGTCTCGAAGCTTTCCGCCAGCCGCGCGGCGATGTCGGACCGTACGACGATGCGGTCCACAACGACGTCGATGTCGTGCTTGAATTTCTTGTCCAGAGCGGGCGCGTCGGCGATCTCGTAATATTGACCGTCGATCTTCAGCCGCTGGAAACCGCGCTTCATGTAGTCGGCGATCTCCTTGCGGTACTCGCCCTTGCGGCCGCGAACGACGGGCGCAAGCAGATAGAGTCGCGTCTTCTCCGGAAGCGCCAGCACGCGGTCGACCATCTGGCTGACCGTCTGGCTCTCGATCGGCAGGCCGGTCGCCGGTGAATAGGGAATGCCGACGCGCGCCCACAGAAGGCGCATGTAGTCGTAGATCTCCGTCACCGTGCCCACGGTCGAGCGCGGGTTTTTCGACGTCGTCTTCTGTTCGATCGAAATCGCGGGCGACAGACCGTCGATCTGGTCGACGTCCGGCTTCTGCATCATTTCAAGGAATTGTCGCGCATAGGCCGACAGGGATTCCACGTAGCGCCGCTGCCCTTCGGCGTAGATCGTGTCGAAGGCGAGCGACGACTTGCCCGAGCCAGACAGGCCCGTGAACACGACGAGCGCATCGCGGGGAATGGCGAGGTCGACGTTCTTCAGATTGTGCTCGCGCGCGCCGCGCACGACGATGCCGCGGCTTTCAGCCGCGCGTACGGGCAGGGCGAGTTCGCGCTGGCGGCTGGCGACAGGGCTGGCGGCCGGCGCCTTTTTCGAGGCGGCGGGCTTGGCGGTTTTTGGCGCTTTCATCTGGCTTGTACGCTGAGGAGCAGGATTGGCTCAATGTAGGCGCCCGACCCGTCCGGGTCGAGGGCGGCCGGCAAGCTCCGCACAGGCGAACGCCCCCCTGATGGCCGCCTCCGCCGGCTGTTCGGCGGACGAGCACGCGGGATCGCCCCTTGAACGCTTTGACCGCCGCCCTGGCGCGGGCCGACGCCAGCCCGCCGACCCTCGGCGCCAGCGCCATCGTGCGCCTTTTCTATCGCAGCGAAGACCCGACGCCGATCTGGGAGGCCTTGAAGGCGCGCGCGCTTGCCGACCCGCAGGACTATGCGGCGCTGCTCGACATGTCGCTGATGCTGCAATCGACCGGCCCGCAGGGGCTGGAGGTGCAGCGAGCCGCGCTCGAGCTGCAGCCGGTCTATCGCCGCATCCACGGCGTGGGCGCCGGATTGCGCATATTCGCGCTGATGGTCGCGGGCGATATGGCCGCGAATACGCCGCTGGATTTCCTGCTCGAAGGGTCGGACGATGCGCTCTACACGGTTTACGTCGATGCGCGGACGCCGGCGCTGCCCGACTTCGGCGCTTTCGACGTCGGCTTCATGGCGGTCGGCGAATCGCCCGACAATGCGCCCGTCCTCGCCAATATCGAAAAGCTGCTGCGCGGCTGGCAAGGCCCGCCGATCCTCAACGCGCGCCCGGCGCGCATAGCCGAACTGACGCGCGACCGGCTGCATCGCGAACTGGCGGACGAACCCTCGATCCTTACGCCGGCGATGCGCCGCACGCTGCGCGGCGATCTCGAAAAGGTCGGGATGGGGGCCGATCCGATCGAAATTTTCGGCCACGGCTTTCCTTTGATCGCGCGCCCGATCGGCGGCCATGGCGGGGAGGGCATGGCGCGTCTGGACGCGGCTGCCGACGCCGCGGACTATCTGCTGACCCAGGGGGACGACGTCTTCTACGTCTCGCAATTCGTCGACTACGCGGATCGGGACGGCCTCTACGCCAAGCAACGGGTCGCTTTCGTCGACGGTCAGGCCTTCGCCTGTCATTGCTGCGTCTCCACCGACTGGATGGTCCATTACGTCAAGGCGAAGATGGGCGACAATCCGCGTGGGCGTGCGATCGAGCGCGCCTGGATGGAGACCTTCCACGCCGATTTCGCCATCAGGCACGCGCGCGCGTTCGAGGCGCTGAACCGTTGCTTCGAACTCGATTATTTCGTGATCGACTGCGCCGAGGCGCCGGACGGGCGCCTTCTGCTGTTCGAGGCCGACGTCATCATGCTCGTGCACGACATGGATCCGGAGGACGTCTTTCCCTACAAGCGCGCGCCCATGGCGCGTCTGATGGATGCGTTTAGGGCGCTGCTCGCGCGGCGGGCGCCGGCCGCCGCCCGTCCGGCGGCTTGACGGGCGTGCTTGTCAGGGAAGGGCGCGCGCCATAA
This sequence comes from Hyphomicrobiales bacterium, assembly GCA_028868735.1. Taxonomy (GTDB): domain Bacteria; phylum Pseudomonadota; class Alphaproteobacteria; order Rhizobiales; family Beijerinckiaceae; genus JAJXWB01. The sequence continues at coordinate 29,656 of JAGWTW010000037.1, forward strand.
TCATCCGTTCTCGCCAAGCAAGATCGCGCGGATGCGGCCAGCCGGCGCGACAGGGAGAGATGGATGTCGACAACCACCGCTGCCGCGGCGCCTGCGCCGCAAAAGAAGCCGCTGTACAAGATCCTTTATGTCCAGGTGCTGGCGGCGCTCGTTCTCGGCGTTCTCGTCGGATGGCTTTCGCCGCAGTTCGCGCAGAACGACTGGATCAAGGCGATGGGCGACGGCTTCGTCAGTCTCATCAAGATGGCGATCGCGCCGATCATCTTCTGCACCGTCGTCTCCGGGATCGCGCATATTTCGGAGGTCAGCAAGGTCGGCCGCGTCGCGGTCAAGGCGCTCGTCTATTTCGAAATCGTCTCGACCTTCGCGCTCGCGCTCGGCTTGCTGGTGGCGAACCTGCTGCATCCCGGCTCTGGCTTTTCGGGCAAGACCGACGCCGCCAGCGCCGCCGGCAAGGCGGTCGCCGGCTATGCGGCCAAGGCGCAGGAGATGAAACCGGTCGATTTCATCCTGCATATCATTCCCGACAGCGTCGTCGGCGGCTTCGCCAGGGGCGACATCTTGCAGGTGCTGCTGTTTTCCGTGCTGTTCGGCTTCTCGCTGATGCAGCTCGGCGAACGCGGACATACCGTGCGCGCATTCATCGACGACGTCGCGCACGCGATGTTCGGCGTCATCGCCATCGTCGTGAAGGCGGCGCCGATCGGCGCTTTCGGCGCCATGGCCTATACGATCGGCAAGTTCGGCCCGCAGGCGCTCGGCAATCTCGCCGGCCTGATCGGCGTCTTCTACCTGACCGCGATCGTCTTCGTGGTCGTCGTGCTCGGGATCATCGCGCGCATCGCAGGCTTCTCGATCCTGAAATTCGTCCGTTATATCAAGGACGAGCTTTTGATCGTGGTCGGCACGTCGTCGTCCGAGAGCGTGCTGCCGCAACTGATGGAGAAGATGGAGCGGCTCGGTTGCTCCAAGCCCGTCGTGGGCCTCGTTGTGCCGACGGGCTATTCCTTCAATCTCGACGGCACCAACATCTACATGACGCTGGCGACGCTGTTCATCGCACAGGCG
>JAGWTW010000166.1 GCA_028868735.1 Hyphomicrobiales bacterium
GGCGCGGTCGCGGCGGGCGTCGCCGGCGGCCTCGCCCTCGGCGCCATCGCCTCCGGCGTCGCCGCGGCGCCGGCCTACGGGACCTGCGTCGCCCGCCAGCCCGTCTACGACGGCTGGGGCAATTTCCGGGGCTATCGCCGCGTTGCGGTTCCCTGCTGATCGCCTTCCGACGCTTTCCCGCAGAACCCCGTCCGCAAGGGCGGGGTTTTGTTTTGTCTGTCTGCGACTCCGCGCGGATGCTAAGCATCGGCCATGAGGCCGCCGTCGCCGGACATTGCGGATATGGACCCTGCGGTCGACGCGGCCCGCGCGCTGCGGACCGCCGACGTCGTCGCGCCGGTCGCGGTCGATAATTCCTATTCCTATCGGGTTCCGCCGGGTCTCGACCTCGCGCCCGGCGACATCGTCGAAATCCCGCTGGGAACGCGCACGACGACGGGCGTCGTGTGGGACGTGCGCGCGACGCAATCGGCCTCGAACCTCAAGACGGTCGCGTGCAGGCGCGACCTGCCGCGGCTGAAGAAGAACCTGCTCGACTTCGTCGACTGGGTTGCGCGCTGGACGCTCAGCCCGCGCGGCATGGTGCTGCGCATGGCGATTCGCGCGGCCGACGATATAGGCCCGGAACCCGTGCGGCTCGGCTACCGGCCGACCGGCGTCGCGCCGGAACGGGCGACGCCTGCACGCCTGCGCGCGCTGCAGGCGGCGAGCGACGGTTTCGCGCGCACGAAATCGGCGCTCGCGGAGGCGGCGGGCTGTTCGAGCGGCGTAATCGATTCGCTCGTCGATTGCGGCGCGCTCGAAGCGCTCGCCTTGCCGAACGATCCGATCGCGCCGCCGCCCGATCCGGATTTCGCGCCCGCGCGCCTCGAAGCCGCGCAGCACGCGGCCGCGCGCGCGCTCGTCCGCGCGGTCGAAGCCAAAACTTTCAGTGCGAGCCTGCTCGAAGGCGTGACGGGTTCGGGCAAGACGGAAGTCTATTTCGAGGCGGTCGCGCAGGCGTTGCGCGAAAACGGACAGGCGCTGATCCTGATGCCGGAGATCGCGCTGACCGCGCAATTCCTCGACCGTTTCGCCGCGCGGTTCGGCGTGCGCCCGGCCGAATGGCATTCCGGCGTCTCGCAGCGCAAGCGCGCGCGCATCTGGGCGGGCGTCGCTACGGGCGAGGTGAAGGTCGTCGCCGGCGCGCGGTCGGCCTTGTTCCTGCCCTTCGCCGATCTCAGGCTTCTCGTGGTCGATGAAGAGCACGAGGCCGCCTACAAGCAGGAAGACGGCGTCTCCTATCACGCGCGCGACATGGCGGTCGTGCGCGCGCGGATCGACGGGGCGGCGGTCGTGCTCGCTTCCGCCACGCCGTCGATCGAGACGCGCGTCAATGCGGAGCAGGGGCGCTACCAATGGCTGCGGCTCGCCGCCCGCCACGGCGACCGGCCCATGCCCGACCTTTCGGCGATCGACCTGCGCCGCTCGGCGCCGCCGCGCGGCCAGTGGATTTCGCCCGCGCTCGCGGAAGCGGTGCGCGAAACGCTCGCCCGCAAAGAGCAGGCGCTGCTGTTCCTCAATCGGCGCGGCTATGCGCCGCTCACGCTCTGTCGCGCCTGCGGTCATCGGTTCCAGTGTCCGAACTGCACGGCCTGGCTGGTCGAGCACCGGTTCCGTCGTGCGCTCGTCTGTCATCATTGCGGCCACGTCGAGCGGCGGCCCGACGCCTGCCCGGACTGCGAGGCGGTCGATTCGCTCGTGCCGTGCGGCCCCGGCGTCGAACGTCTGGGGGAAGAGGTCGCGACGCTTTTTCCGGACGCGCGCACGCTCACCTTGTCGTCGGACTTTCCCGGCGGCGCGGAACGCCTGCGCCGGGAAATCGACGAGATCGCGCGCGGAAATTTCGACATCGTCATCGGCACGCAGCTCGTGGCGAAAGGCCACAATTTTCCGCAGCTCACGCTGGTCGGCGCGGTGGACGCGGATGTCGGCCTCGCCAGCGGCGATCCGCGCGCGGCGGAGCGCACGTTTCAGCTGCTCCAGCAGGTGACCGGCCGCGCGGGGCGCGGCGACCGGCCCGGCCGCGGCCTCGTCCAGACCTGGCAGCCCGACCATCCCGTCATGCGCGCGCTCGTCTCGGGCGATCAGGAAAAATTCTACGCCGAGGAGATTTTCGCGCGCCGGAACGCGCAGCTGCCGCCGTTCTCGCGGCTGGCGGCCGTCGTTGTTTCGTCGACGGATCGCGCTGCGGCGGAAGCGCACGCCCGCGCGCTCGTGCGCGCCGCGGCCGCGCTGCCGGACGACGCCCGCTGGAAGGTCGCGCCGGCCGGCGGCCTCGCTCGCGCGGACGAGATCGTCCTGCTCGGGCCGGCCGAGGCGCCCATCGCGATGGTGCGCGGCCGCCATCGCTTCCGGCTGCTGGCGCGGGCGCCGCGCACCGCCGATTTGCAGGGATTCCTGCGCGCCATGCTGGCGGCGGGGCCGAAGCCGCGCGGAAACGTCCGGGCGCAGGTGGACGTGGAGCCGATGAGTTTTTTGTGAGGGGGCGGGCGCTCGCCGCAGGCCTTCAGCCGGCCGTCGTCGCCGTGAGCGCGCCTGTCGCCCGGAGGTCCAGAATCGTGTTAGGCCGCGTCATGACTCCGCACGAATTCATCCAGAAATGGAAGAACCACGCGCTCACCGAGCGCGCCTCGGCGCAGGAGCATTTCATCGATCTGTGCCGGCTCGTCGGCCATCCGACGCCCGCGGAGGATGATCCTGCCGGCGACCATTTCACCTTCGAGAAGGGCGCTGCGAAGACCGGCGGCGGCGACGGTTTCGCGGACGTCTGGAAGAAGGGCTATTTCGCCTGGGAGTACAAGAAGCGGCGGCGCAATCTCGACGAGGCGATGACGCAGCTCGTGCGCTATTCGGCCGCGCTCGAACATCCGCCTCTGCTCGTCGTCTGTGACACGATCCGGTTCCAGATCGTCACCGCATGGACCAATGTCGAATCGAAGACCTATGCCTTCGAACTCGAAGAGCTGATCGATTCCGACAAGTTCGCGATCCTGCACGCGATCTTCCACGATCCGGAAAAGCTCAGACCTGCGCGCACCCGCGCAAAGCTGACCACCGAGGCGGCCGACAAATTTCAGGCGATTTCGGACGGATTGCAGCACCGCCATCCCGACCGTGAGGCGGTCGCGCATTTCGTCAACCAACTGGTCTTCTGCTTCTTCGCCAATTCGGTGAAGCTCCTGCCCGAAGGCCTGTTGCTGAAGCTTTTGCGCACGGCGGAGCGGCGGCCCGCGAAGTCGAAGGACTATTTCGACAAGCTGTTCGAGCAGATGGAGACAGGCGGCGAGTTCGATCTCACGGACATCGCGCATTTCAACGGCGGATTGTTCGACGGGCGCCGCGCGCTGCCCTTGCAGCACAATGAAATCCAGCTTCTGTTCGCCGCCGCCTCGCTCGACTGGTCGCTGATCGATCCGACGATCTTCGGCACCCTGTTCGAACGTTTCCTCGATCCGGACAAGCGCGCCCAGATCGGCGCGCACTACACCGACGCCGAAAAGATCATGATGATCGTCGAGCCCGTCGTCCTGCGTCCGCTGCGCGCCGAATGGCTCGACGCGAAAGCGGAGATCGATGCGATCATGGCGCCGGTGCTGGCGGCGACGACGCCGACCGACCGCCACGGCAAGGCGAAATTGTCGAAAGCGTTTCAGGCGGCGATCGAAAAGGCGGAACTGCGCCGCGACGCCTTTATCGACCGCCTGACCGAACTGCGCATTCTCGATCCTGCCTGCGGCTCCGGCAATTTCCTCTATCTCGCCTTGCAGGGCGTGAAGGACATCGAATATCGCGCGATCACGGAATGCGAGACGCTCGGCTTGCGGCGCCCGCCCATGCGCGTCGGCCCGGAGATTCTGCACGGCATAGAGATCAATCCGTTCGCGGCCGAACTCGCGCGCATGACGATCTGGATCGGCGACATCCAATGGTCGATCAAGAATGCGGTCTATACGCGACCGGAGCCGATTTTGCGGAAGCTGGATTCGATCGAGCAGCGGGATGCGCTGCTGAACGCCGACGGATCGGAAGCGCAATGGCCCGAATGCGACTTCATCGTTGGCAATCCGCCGTTTCTCGGCGGCAAGAAATTGCGCGCCGGGCTCGGCGACGACACCGTGGAAAGGCTTTTCGCCGCCTATGCCGGCAAGGTTCCGGCCGAGGCCGATCTCGTCTGCTATTGGTTCCACAAGGCGTGGCAGGGCGCGCAGGCGGGCGGCGTCGGCAGCGCAGGCCTCGTCTCGACCAATTCCATTCGCGGCGGCGCCAGTCGCAGCGTGCTGGAGTCGATCGCGGAGGCCGGCGCGATCTTCGAGGCGTGGGCCGACGAACCGTGGATCGTCGACGGCGCCGCGGTGCGGGTGAGCATCGTGTGTTTCGGGGCGCCCGAATCCACGCCGGGCCGTCATCCCGGCCGGAACGGAGCGCAGAGCCGGGATCCAGAGGCCGGGCGTCAGCCTCTGGACCCCGGATCGGCCTCGCGGCCGTCCGGGGTGACAGCCTCCCCCCGTCTCGACGGACGCGCGGTGACGCGCATCCATGCCGACCTGTCGGCGCGCGATTTCGACATCACGCAGGCGAAGCGGTTGAAGGAGAATGCCGGCGTCGCTTTCATGGGCGACACCAAGGGCGGCGCGTTCGACGTTCCCGGCGAGCTCGCGCGCGCCTGGCTGAAGGAGCCGTTGAACGCCAACGGGCGGCCGAATTCGGATGTGCTGCGGCCCTGGGTCAACGGGCTCGACGTGACGCGGCGGTCGCGCGACATGTGGATCGTCGATTTCGGCTGGGAGATGAGCGAAGCGGAGGCCGCGCTGTACGAGGCGCCGTTTGCGCATCTGCTCGAACACGTGAAGCCCGTGCGCGAAAAGAACAATCGAAAACTCTATCGCGAGGACTGGTGGCGGCATGTCGAGCCGCGGCCGGGCATGTGGCAGGCGATCGCTGCTCTTTCCGCACGTCATGTGTCGCCTCGTGCCGGGCATCCACGCGGGGTCGATGCAGCGCCCGCTGGCGGAGAGGCGCGCTTTATACTGACGCCGAGAGTGGCGCGGCACAGAACATTTCAGTGGTTTGCAGACAGCGTTGTTCCGGACTCACGCTGCTTTGCATTCGCAAGAAACGACAACTTCCTGTTCGGTGTCCTAAGTAGCGCGATTCATGAAAGTTGGAGTTTGGCGACGGGCTCATGGCATGGTGTCGGTGACGACCCGGTCTACAACGTGTCCACTTGCTTCGAGACTTTCCCGTTCCCCGAAGGCCTCACCCCGAACATTCCCGCTGCCGCTACCGCCGCCGACTCTCGCGCGAAAAGAATCGCGGAGGCGGCCAAAAAGCTGGACGACCTTCGCCGCGCCTGGCTGAACCCGCCCGATCTCGTCGACATCGTGCCGGAAGTCGTCCCCGGTTATCCCGACCGCATCCTGCCGAAAAACGTCGAGGCGGCGGCGAAGCTGCGCGAACGCACGCTGACCAATCTCTACAACGCCCGTCCGCAATGGCTCGCCGACGCGCACGAAAAACTCGACCGGGCGGTGGCCGCGGCCTACGGCTGGCCGGAGGACATTGCGACCGAGGACGCGCTGGCGAAGCTGCTGGCGCTCAATCTGGAGCGGGCGGCGCAGGGGCGGTGAGGGGCTCTCCCTCTCCCCGCCGAGCGGGGAGAGGGCGGGTGAGGGGCCTGGCGAGCTGCACGAACCGTCGCCCCCGGCCCCTCATCCCCCCTTCGGGGACCTTCTCGCCGCAGACGGGGAGAAGGGACGCCCGAGCGTCTGCTGGACCCCGGATCGCCTTTGGCGTCCCGGACGACATTTCCACCCCCTCCGAAAGCTTAAATCCACAGCGCTTCCCGCAGGGTTGCGCACAAAAAAGCCATATGTTAGGTCACGCGCGCCTTCGGGGCGCAGCGTTCGCGCGCGCGCTCCGTCCCAGCAAAAACGCCCGGATTTCCGTGGTTTTGCGGCGCTCTCCGCAGCGGCGAAACGCTTGTCCGGGATATTCTCCACCGACGAATTCGGCTTCCGCCGGTTTCGCGGCAAGTCGAACGCCTGAGGGCTGCGCGTGGCCAAAGAGGAAACGATCGTATCGGGCATGGCCGGGCGCTACGCCTCCGCGCTGCATGCGCTGGCCGTCGAGCAGAACGCGACCGCGCCCGTCGGCGCCGCGCTGAAGAGCTTCCAGAGCCTGATCGACGGCAGCCCGGACCTGCAGCGGCTCGTGAAAAGCCCGGTCTTCTCCGCAGAGGAGCAGGGCAAGGCGGTTTCGGCCATCCTCGACAAGGCGGGCGTCTCCGGCGTCGCCGCGAATTTCATCCGGCTGGTGACGGCCAAGCGCCGTCTGTTCGCCATTTCCGACATGATTGCGGATTATCAGAAGCTCGACGACGCCTATAACGGCGTCACGCGCGCGACCGTGACGGTCGCCGAGCCGATGAACGATTCGCAGACGCAGGCGCTGCGCCAGCAGCTCGCCGCCGTCACCGGCGGCCGTTCCGTCGACGTCGACGTGAAGGTCGATCCGGCCATCATCGGCGGCATCATCGTCAAGGTCGGGTCGCGCATGGTCGACTCGTCGCTGAAAACCAAACTCAACGCCATTCGCACACGCATGAAAGAGGTCGGCTGATGGATATCCGCGCCGCTGAGATTTCCGCGATCCTGAAGAACGAGATCGCGAATTTCGGAAACGAAGCTGAAGTGACCGAAGTCGGTCAGGTGCTGTCGGTGGGCGACGGCATCGCCCGCGTCTACGGGCTCGACAACGTCCAGGCGGGCGAAATGGTCGAGTTCGAAAACGGCATCCGCGGGATGGCGCTCAATCTCGAGAGCGACAACGTCGGCATCGTCATCTTCGGCTCCGACCGCGACATCAAGGAAGGCCAGACGGTCAAGCGCACCGGCGCGATCGTGGACGTGCCGGTCGGCAAGGAAATGCTCGGCCGCGTCGTCGACGCGCTCGGCAATCCGATCGACGGCAAGGGCCCGATCAAGGCCGCCAAGCGCGCCCGCGT
>JAGWTW010000167.1 GCA_028868735.1 Hyphomicrobiales bacterium
GTCCTTGTAGGACTTCACATAGGCCCGGAAGATCTCGGTGATCATTTCCTCGTTCGTCGGGCCGTAAAGCATGTCGCGGTCGTGCCGATCGCGAATGCGCAGCATTTCCTTGCCGTAATCGTCGTAGCGCCCGGATTCCCGCCAGAGCTCGGCAGACTGGATGGTCGGCATCAAAAGCTCGACGGCGCCCGCCCGGTTCTGCTCCTCCCGGACGATGGCGTTGATCTTGTTCAACACCTTGAGGCCCAGCGGCAGCCAGGCATAGATGCCCGCCGATTCCTGCCGGATCATACCCGCCCGCAGCATCAGGCGGTGCGAGACGATTTCCGCTTCCTTGGGGTTTTCGCGAAGAATGGGCAGGAAGTAGCGGGAAAGGCGCATGGGCTGTCGATCTCGAATCTGCGTCGCGGCTCGTCGGCCACTCAAACCGCAGCCACGGGGAAAACTCAAGGCGGGGCCGCCCGGCCGCCGGTCCGGGCGAAGGGTTCCTGAAATCCCGACATGCTGCGTTGCAAAAGATTATATTGTGCGCTGCGAGATCAAATGTTGGACAAAAATTTGCGCGGCCCCGGTGACAAGCCTCGGGGGCTGTTCTAGTTTGCGCTGCCTTTAGTGAGGCGCCATGCCGGTTCGCCGGGATGAGCGGCAGTCCAAGTCGAGGGAGGACGCTGGTTATACCGCGCAACGCGTAACGTGAAGCGTTCCTGACGTGAAGCGTCCATGCGTTGTCAGAGCCCTCGAAGGCCTAGCGGCAGACCGGTTCAGAGGACAAGGGGCAGAAGCGAGAGCGGGAGCAGCGATGGCTGCCCCGCTCTTTTTTTGGGAAAATTTACTTCGTTCCTATCAATTCGAGCTTTCGCCGGCCTTGCCTGCCGCATTACCGCCCATTAGCGGCGTGCGCTCAGTCCACGCAAGGAATCGGCAACGTCTCGCTGCTAGCTGCATGATTTCGGACATTTGTCGCACGTGCAGAGAAGCGTCATGCGTAACCTGCGTCATACCCTCGCCGATTTCCGCGCGTTCGCCGCGCACCGGGGCGGCAACGTCATGGTTCTGGCCGCCCTTCTCGCGGTCCCGGTGACCGGAGGCATCGGCCTCGCCATCGATTATGGCAGGGCGCTCTACGCCAAGCAGCGGCTCGACGCGGCCGCCGCGGCGGCGGCCGCGACAGCCGCCAACAGCGCGCGTTTCGCCTATCAGCAGAGCGGCGCGAATCTCGACAACGAGGATACGGCCGCCTTCACCGAAGGACAGACCCGCGCCAATGCCGCATTTACCGCGCAGACGCCATCGAGCCTCGGCGCAACAGTTTCGGGGACGCCGACCGTCAACGTGTCCCGCAACGGCAGCGTCGTCTCCTCGACCGTGCAATATACTGCGTCGGTTGCGACGACGCTCGGCGGCATTCTCGGCGTGTCGCAAATCAGCATCGGCGGCCAGTCTGCCGCGGCGGCGACGATCGTCCAGTCGGTGTCCAACGGCTTCCTGATCCAGGAGAGCTTCGAGACGATCCCCTCGGCCATGCAGCACGGCAATTGGGGCGTCTATCAGAACTACAACGGATGGGTCACGACCGGCGAGGGCGTGGAAGTCGACACGAATTGCGCGACCGAGTGCTCCGTGCCCGACGGCAAGAACACGGCCGAGCTCGACTCGAACGGCAACAGCGCGATGTCGAAGAAGGTGTATCTGCCCACCGGCAGCTACGAATTGCGGTACTGGTACTACAGCCGCGTCGACAATTCCTACTACGATCCGGTCTGGGTCTGCGGCTCGACGGACGCCGACGCCGACTGGTCAAACGACACTTCGAACGACTGGGGCGCGATCACCAACAAGATGTCGGTCTATCTCGACCCGGCGACAGGCAGCACGCCGAACCTCACGCATTCCAACACGTTTTCCGGATATGTCGGGACCAATCTCATCGACTCCTGCACATGGTCTGGACAGAAGTGGATCGAACGCAGCGTCAAGATCAACATCGTTTCGCCGGGCTATTACTGGCTGACGTTCACGGCGCTCGGCGCGAACGACACTTACGGCGGCAACATCGACAACATCCGTCTTTGCCCCAACACGTGCCCGGGAAAGGTGCAGGAGAATTTCCCTTGGGCAGCGAACACGACGCTGTTCACAGAGAATTTCACCGGTTACGGCTCGGCTGGCTCGATCACCAATTGCAACATCAGCACCAACAGCGGCTCGACGCCGGGCTGGTCGAGCGCGGACAAGGGATGGGCGGTCTATCCGTTGAACGACAGCGAGTGCTGGAACGGCTACGGCGCCAATGGCGGCGGCGAGATCGAGATGGGCGCATGGAATTCGCCCTACAACCGGACGGTCAGCCGTCGTCTGCTGCTCGATCCCGGCTATTATCAGGTGTCCTATGCGATCAAGAATCGATTGAATTTCAATGACGTCAACACCAGCGTGTATTGCGGGGGCACCGATGCGGCCTCCCAGGCGAGCTGGCTGTCGCAGAGGAAGATCGGCGGTTCGAAGGTCGCGTACCTCAACACGTCGCTGCCGGCGGCCTATGGCGCGATGCAGAACGCGTCCGGCATGAACGGCTTCTCCGAAAACCTCAACTGGACCGATGTGTTCGTGGACGCGGACAGGTTGTTCAGCCATCCGGTGTCCGGAGCCTCGCTCAATTCGGCGAGTTCCTACGCCAACCCAGATGGAACGACGTCGAACCTGCTCACGAAACTTCCCTCGACCGTCATCGATTCCTGCGCCTATGCGTCGACCCAGACGACGCGGACCGTCAACATCAAGATCGACAAGCCGGGTTATTACTGGCTGACATTCCAGGCGAAGAGCCCAGACGGTTCGAGCTATGGCGGCCACGTGTCGGGCATCTCGGTGACGGCGCTCGGCGGCCCGTCCATGACCGCGCCGACCAGCTTCGTGTCGATCCCGGCGCCTGCGCCGGCGGCTGGATCGACCATCTCGTTCAGCGGCTTCAATGTGGCGTCTGCGCAATGAAGCCGGCGCGCGCATGAAGTCGTTGGGCGCCTTCGGACGCGTTCGGCGACTTCTCCGTGATACGAACGGCGCGACGATGGTGGAATTCGCCATCGTCGCCATCCCGTTTCTGGCCCTGACCATGGCCATCGTCGAGACGTCCATCGTCTACTATTTTTCCGCTGCGCTCGATCAGGTGACGCAAGACGTCGCCCAGCAGATCAGAACGGGCGCGATCCAGCTTTCGGCGACCTCTCAGCAGCAGCTGGCGAACACGTACATCTGCCCGAAACTTCCGGGCGTCATGATCTGCTCCAACGTCAAGGTCAGCCTCCAGGCCAACGCCAATTGCGGCCTCGTCGACTCGTGCTGGCAATCCTACTACAGCAACTGGTCGAACGGGGTGCGCAACGCGCCGTCGCTGACGTCGAGTTCCTATTCGACAGGCGTCGCCAACAACACGTTGTACCTGACCGTCGCATTTCCGATGCCGCTGCTCTCGACGCTCTGGTCTTCGGTTTCGAGCGCGACGGTCAACGGCCAACCGGTGCGCGCCATCGTGTCGACGGCGATCCTCATCAACAATCCCGTCTACCAGCACTGAGCCGACGATGCCGCGCCGCCGACCAGACCTCCTGTCGCCGATCGCCTTACTCCGGGAAACCAGGGCCTTGGCGGCGATGGAGTTCGCGCTCCTTGCGCCGGTATTCGTCCTCGGACTCGTCGCCGGTTTCGAAGGTTCGCGCATGTTCGCCATGTCACGGCATCTCGCGAACTTCAGCAATTCGGTCGCCTACGACTTCGCCAGCCTCAACGATACGGTCGGCGGCGTCATCACGGTGCAGGGCGTGCGCCTGTACGAATTCGCGACCCGCATCGGCCTACTGACGCCGGAACTTGCGGGCGCAAATCTCTACAATCACGTGCGCTACAAGATCGGCTTCACAATGGTGCAGATGACGCCGACCGTCGCCGGCTGCGCAACCGGTTGCACCTATACCGCCAACGTCGCCTGGTCCTGGGGCGACCTCACGCGCGCCTGCGGGACGCTGGCCTCCACGGCGAACAATTCGGCCTATGACGCAACCAAGCTGCCAGCCGGCGCATTCCAGGCCGGCGCGGTCGCGGTGGTCGACGTTCAGGCGACGTATCTGCCGGCGATCAACGCGCCGTTCTTCACGCAGCGTACGATCAGCGTCTCGCAGTATTATCCGGTCACCAGCAACAATTTCACCGGCAATTACCTGCCCTGGGACGGCGTGAACGACTGGTGGAACGGAACGAAATGTTCCGGCTATCCCTAGCCGACGGCGCGTTCACGCGCCGCCCTCCCCCTGCGCCCAGCGCGCCTTGGTTTCTGCGACATACTCCCGGTAGCGGCCGTCCGCGATCGCCTTTCGCGCGCCGGCCATCAGATCCTGATAATAGGCGAGATTGTTCCAGGTCAGCAGCATCATCGCGAGAATCTCGCCTGCTCTCACGAGATGATGCAGATAGGCGCGGGAATAATCGCGCGCCGCCGGGCAGGACGAATCCGGGTCGAGTGGCCTGGCGTCGTCCGCGTGCCGCGCATTCCTGAGATTGACGCGTCCGAAGCGCGTGTAGGCGAGCCCGTGACGTCCCGCGCGCGTCGGCATGACGCAATCGAACATGTCGATCCCGCGCGCGACGCTTTCGAGAATGTCGTCCGGCGTGCCGACGCCCATCAGATAGCGCGGCTTGCCCGCCGGCAGATGCGGCTCGACCGTGTCGATCATCGCCAGCATGACGTCCTGCGGTTCGCCGACCGCCAGGCCGCCAACCGCCAGCCCGTGAAAATCCATATCTGCGAGCGCCTTCGCGCTTTCGACGCGCAGCGGCCGGTCGTCGCCGCCCTGCACGATCCCGAACGCCGCCCTGCCCGGCTGTTCGACGAACGCCTTGCGCGAACGCTCCGCCCACCGCAACGACAGGCGCATGGCGCGTTCGACGTCCTCGCGCGTCGCGGGAAGACGGATGCATTCGTCGAACTGCATTTGTATGTCGGAGCCGAGCAGCGCCTGAATCTCCATCGACCGTTCGGGCGTCAGCACATGTTTCGACCCGTCGATGTGCGACTGAAAGACGACGCCGTTCTCGTCGAGCTTCCGCAGTTTTGCGAGCGACATGACCTGGAAGCCGCCGCTGTCCGTGAGGATCGGATGCGGCCAGTTCATGAATTTGTGCAGGCCGCCGAGCGCAGCGACACGTTCGGCGCCCGGCCGCAGCATCAGGTGGTAGACGTTGCCGAGCACGATGTCGGCGCCTGTCTCGCGCACCTGACTGGCGTACATCGCCTTCACTGTCGCCGCCGTGCCGACGGGCATGAAAGCCGGCGTACGGATTTTCCCGCGCGCGGTGGATATCTCGCCGGTGCGGGCGGCGCCGTCGGTTGCGGCGAGATGGAAAGCGAAGGGAGCGGTCATGGGCGTCTCATAGCCGCTGCCCGGTTGCGCGCCAAATCCCGCGTCAGAACATCCGATAGGCGACGCCGCCTTTCACGAAAACATTGAAATCATTGGACCCAGACCAGCTCTGACCATCCTGGCCGACGAGCCGGTAGCCGCCGCCGGTGCACAGCACGCCGCCATCCTTCTTTTCGGCAGTGCGGGTCGCCGTCTGGGTGACAGCGTAATTCAGGCCGACGCCCTTGCTTCGGGTGACCGTGACGCATTCCGCCCCTGTCACGCGCGTATTCGTGAAAACCACCACGAAGGTCTTGCCATACGCGCTCCACTGCACATTGGTCATGAGCGGGCGCATGTCCTGCGCCGAAGCGACAGCGGCGCCGACAAGAACCAGCCCCCCGACCATCGTCGCCTTCAAGAATGTTCCCGGCATCGAATCCCTCCCCCAGCTTCGGAACTGGAACGCGAACATTGCGAGGCTGCAATGCGCCCGATCAACCCTTTCCGGACTCATTCCAGAAAGTCGCAGGTCCGAGCTGTTTGGCGGTAGCCTCCCGGCGCCGAACCCATTAGACGATACCCCCGGAATTCGCGGCCGCCGGTCCCTGACGCGGCCAATTGGTTCGGGAGACTGGGTTTGGACGGCAAGATTCTGCAGAAACTGCCGGTCGGCGAGCGCGTGGGCATCGCCTTTTCGGGCGGCCTCGACACGTCGGCGGCTGTGCACTGGATGCGCTCCAAAGGCGCCTTCCCGCACGCCTATACCGCCAATCTCGGCCAGCCCGACGAGAGCGACTACGAGGAAATCCCGCGCAAGGCGATGGCCTACGGCGCCGAGAACGCGCGGCTGATCGATTGTCGCACGCAACTGGTCGCAGAGGGGATTGCGGCCATCCAGTGCGGCGCTTTCCACATCTCGACCGCCGGCGCGACCTATTTCAACACGACGCCGCTCGGCCGCGCCGTCACCGGCACGACGCTCGTGCGCGCGATGATGGAAGACGGCGTCAACATCTGGGGCGACGGCTCGACCTACAAGGGCAACGACATCGAGCGCTTCTACCGCTACGGGCTGCTCACCAATCCTTCCCTGCGCATCTACAAGCCCTGGCTCGATCAGCAGTTCATCGACGAGCTCGGCGGCCGCAAGGAGATGAGCGAGTACATGGCCGCGAACGGCTTCGAGTACAAAGCCAGCGTCGAGAAGGCCTATTCGACCGATTCCAACATTCTCGGCGCGACGCACGAGGCCAAGGACCTCGAATATCTCAACGCCGGGATCAATATCGTCAATCCGATCATGGGGGTCGCCTTCTGGCGCGACGACGTGAAAGTCGCACACGAGAAAGTGTCGGTGCGGTTCGAGGAGGGCCGACCGGTCGCGCTGAACGGCATGACATTCGACAGCGAACTCGCGCTTTTCACGGAAGCCAACGTCATCGGCGGCCGGCACGGGCTCGGCATGTGCGACCAGATCGAGAACCGCATCATCGAGGCCAAGAGCCGTGGCGTCTACGAGGCGCCGGGCATGGCGCTCCTGTTCATCGCCTACGAGCGGCTCGTGACCGGCATCCACAACGAGGACACGATCGAGCAGTACCGCGACAACGGCCGCCGCCTGGGCCG
>JAGWTW010000038.1 GCA_028868735.1 Hyphomicrobiales bacterium
GGCGGTGCAGGCGCTCTATGGAGCAGAGGCCGCGTTCGACGTCCACCGGGGCGTTCTCGCGGCGCCCGGTCACGCCAGCGAACAAACCGTATTCGACGTCGCGCGCGCCAGGGGGCTCGAGGTCGCGCGGATCGGCGAGCGAATGTCCGACGCAGATGTGAAGGAGGCGCTGCGCGCGCAGCGGCGCCTCGCAATCGACAGCCGGTTTCGCTTCACGCCGACGTTTGTGATGGCGGGCGTGGCGTTCGTGGGCTGGCCCGGCGCATCGACGCTCCTGCGTTTCGCCGCCGCGACGCGCAAATGCGGCGCGTTGCAGTGCAATGACGCCCCGGCGTCCGAATCGCTTTGATGTACATGCCCGCCGGCAAAGTCAGGAGAGATCCCCGCAGCCGCGCCGTCCGCACGAAACGAACTTTTGCTTTCATTTTCGCGGCGGCTGTCGGGGGGCTGGCAAGCGTCGGCGCGGCGAACGGCGAACCGCCAGCGGAAGTGCGCATCGGCGTGCTCGCCTATCGTGGCGCTGAAAGCGCCGACGGCGCCTGGCAGTCGACCTTCGACTATCTCTCGGCCGCATTGCCGCAATACCGCTTCACGATCACGACCGGAACCGCGCCCTTCCTGACGGCGGCTGTCGCCGCGCATCGGCTCGATTTCGTCATCACAAATCCCGGACATTTTCTCGAGTTGAAGGTCGATTATTCTGCGAGCGCGCTTGCGACCGAAGAGGATCTCGAAGGTCCGCCGCCTGCCGAGGCGATAGGGGCGACGGTATTTGCGCCCGCAGCGCGCGCAGAACTCCAGACGCTGAGCGACTTGCGCAGCCTGCGGATCGCCGCCGCCTCGCCCGACGCATTCGGCTTCCGCGCCGCCTCGCGCGAATTTCTCGATCACGGCATCGACCCGCTCAAGAACATGACGACGGACTTCGTCGGCTTTCCGGTCGACGAAATCGTCAAGGCTGTTCGCGCCGGACGTGCGGACGCCGGGATCATCCGCTCCTGCGTTCTCGAGCGCATGGTGGCCGAGGGCGCCGCGCGCGACGAGGAATTTCGCGTTATCGGCCGCAAGCCGTCGAGCGACCTGCGTTGCCAGGTGTCGACGCGACTCTACCCGGGATGGCCGTTCGTCAAGGTCGCGCAGACGTCGCCGGCGCTCGCGCAGCAGCTTTCGAAGGCGCTGTTCTCCATGCAGCCGGGCGCTGATGAAAAAGCGTGGGTCGAGCCTGACGATTACGCCAGCGTTCAGGATCTCTATCGCACGCTCAAGGTCGGACCCTACGCGCCTTTCACGAAACTGGGACTGCTCGATCTGATTTTCGAGCACAGGTATTGGGCCGCGGTCGTCATCATGGCCGCCTTGTGGTGGCTCGTACACGGCGTGCGCGTTTCCTACCTTGTTCGACAGCGTACGCGGGAATTGCAGCTTGCGCACGAAGCTGCGCGCCTGCGCGGCGAGCAGATGGAGCACACCGTTCGCCTGTCGCTGATGGGTGAAATGGCGAGTTCGTTGGCGCACGAAATCAACCAGCCGCTGGCGGCCATCCTCACCTATGCGCGCGGTTGCGAGCGGCGCATCGCAGGCGGCGCGGATGCGGACAGCCTGCGCGAAGTCGTCGGTCGGATCGCGGTTCAGGCCGAGCGCGCCGGCGACATCGTGCGCCGGATGCGCGAGTTCGTTCGCAAGAATCCGGCGCCGCAGGTCCCGATCGATCCGACGGCGGCGCTGCGCGACGCGGTCGCGCTGTTCGAGCCCACGGCCGCGAATGCGGGGCTCGAGGTCATCGCCGACATTCCCGACGGATTGCCGAAAATTCGCGCCGACCGTCTGCAGATCGAGGAGATCGTTCTCAATCTCCTGCAAAACGCGCTCGAGGCCGTGGCCGCGCAGCCCGACCGAAAAGTGTGGATCGTCGCCGCGGCCGCAGCGGGCCGTCTCGACATCTCGGTCAGGGACAACGGTCCGGGCCTTGCGCCGGGCGCGGCGGCGCGCCTGTTCGATCCGTTCTTTACCACCAAATCGAACGGGCTCGGCCTCGGGCTTTCGCTGAGCCGCACCATTGTCGAAGCGCACGGCGGCCAATTGAGCGTCGCGACGAACGCAGCCGATACCGGCGCGACTTTTCGTTTCTATCTGCCGTTGATGGAGGATGTTGCGCGTGCCTGACGCCGCTCCGGTAATCTATATCGTCGACGACGATCCGGCCGTTCGCGACGCCGTCGGCTTTCTGGTCTCGTCGGTCGGATATGAATACGTCTCTTGCGCGTCCGGAAAGGAATTGTTCGACAGACTGGACGCCGCGCGACCGTGCTGCATCGTGCTCGACGTGCGGTTGCCGGGGCTCAGCGGGCTCGAGATTCAACGCGAGTTGCAGAGCCGGAACGCGACAGCCGGAGTCATTTTCATCACCGGTCACGGCGACATTCCAAAGGCGGTTCGCGCCATGCGTCTCGGCGCTGTCGATTTCCTCGAAAAGCCGTTCGACGACCAGGTTCTGCTCGACCGCATCAGCGACGCATTGTCGGCGAGCGGAGAAGCGCTCGCGCGCAATGCGAAGCAGCGCAGCCTCGCGCGCCGGCTGGAAGGGCTGACCGAGCGCGAACGCGAGGTGCTCGCCCTCGTCATCGCCGGCAAGACGAGCAAGGCGATTGCGGTCGATCTCGATATTTCCGCCAAGACCGTCGACAATCATCGCGCCAACCTGATGGCGAAGGCGGGCGTCAACTCGGTCGCGCAGCTCATCGCCTGGGCGCAGAATCCTTCGGACGGCGATACTGGGTAAATTCCCCCAGAGTCGCACGGCATCGTTCCCGATAGCGGCCGAACGTCGCATCCCTATGCTGGTCCTGCTGAAACCGGGCGGATTCGTCAGACCCGGGGCGCACGGACTGGACGAGACGGATCGACCGTCGTCAGCGAAGACGTTTCGTCTCGCCGCTCCTTTTCGCGCGCCGCCAAGAGCGAACCAGCGCCTGATTTGCGCGGAGGAAGGATGCAACGGGACGTCGAAGGCATTCGGGATTGCGCCGCGGATCGCGCGCGAATCCGCAAGGCGCCCGAGAATTTTCTCGGCGCCGAGGAGATCGCTGCGGTCAGGAGCGGGCGGCGCGATTTTCTGCGCGGCGCGCTGCTCGCGGCGGCCGCAGCGGTCGGCGGCGGCCGCGCGGCTGCGGCTGAATCGGCTTCGCAGGGCGAGGATGTGATCCTGAAGCCGCAGCCCTGGTCGACGTCGCTCGGCCAGCCGGTCGCCGCAACACCCTACGGCATGCCGTCCAAATACGAAAACACGTTGCTGCGTCGCCAGAGCCCCGGCCTCACGCAGGTCGCCGCCGCCAGCGTGTCGTTCATGCCGTTGCAGGGCATGTTCGGCATCATCACGCCGTCCGGCTTGCATTTCGAGCGTCATCATCAGGGCTGGCAGGACATCGACCCGTCCAGGCACCGCTTCATGATCAACGGCTCCTCGCCGGAGTTCATCCGGAAGCCCAAGGTCTACACGATGGACGACCTGATGCGCTTCCCGTCCGTGTCGCGCATGCACTTCATCGAATGCGGCGCCAATACCGGCATGGAATGGGGCAATGTCGCCGTGCCCACCGTGCAATATACGCACGGCATGCTGTCATGCAGCGAATACACCGGCGTGCCGTTGCGTACGCTGCTGGAGGATTGCGGAGCGGATTTCAAGAAGGCGAAATTCGTTCTCGCCGAAGGCGCCGACGGGTCCTCGATGACCCGCACGATCCCGATCGAGCTCGTGCTTTCGGGCGAAGTGCTCGTGGCCTATGGACAGAACGGCGAGATGCTGCGGCCGGAGAACGGCTATCCGTTGCGTCTCGTCGTGCCGGGCGTGCAGGGCGTTTCCTGGGTGAAGTGGCTGCGCCGCGTCAAGCTCGGCGATATGCCCTGGGCGACCAAGGACGAGGCGGTCCACTACATCGATCTGATGCCCGACGGCCAGCACCGCCAGTACACCTCGATCCAGGAAGCCAAGTCCGTCATCACGTCGCCGTCGGGCGGCCAGATGCTGCTCGACAAGGGCTTCTACAACGTGACCGGCCTCGCCTGGTCCGGCCGCGGCAAGATCAAGCGCGTCGACGTTTCGTTCGACGGCGGCGTCAACTGGGTCGAGGCCAATTTGCAGGGGCCGGTCCTCTCCAAGTGCCTGACGCGCTTCAACGCGCCATGGAATTGGGACGGCAAGCCGGCGATCCTGCAATCGCGCGCAATGGATGAGACAGGCTTCGTGCAGCCGACTTACGGCCAGTTGCGCGAGGCGCGAGGCAGACGCTCGATCTATCACAACAACGCCATCCAGTCGTGGAAGGTCGTCGAAAGCGGTGATGTGAGCAATGTCCAGGTTCTCTAAGACAGCGCTGGCGCTCGTCGCCGCTCTCGCCGCCGCGGGTCCGGCCCGCGCGCTCGACGACTACGGTCTCGGCCGCGCGGCGACGCCGGCTGAAATCAACGCCTGGAACATCGACGTTCGTCCCGACTTCGCGGGCCTTCCGAAAGGGTCCGGCAGCGTCGATCAGGGGCAGACGGTCTGGGAAGGCAAATGCGCCGCCTGTCACGGAACGTTCGGCGAGAGCAACAAGGTCTTCAATCCGCTGATCGGCGGCGTCACGAAGGACGATATGAAGACCGGGCATGTGGCCGCGCTCATGCGGCCGGATTTCCCGGACCGGACGACCTTCATGAAGGTCGCGACGATCTCGACCGTCTTCGATTACATCCGGCGCGCGATGCCCTGGAACGCGCCCAAGAGCCTGAGCGACGACCAGGTCTACGCCGTGCTCGCGTATATGCTCAATCTCGCCGAAATCGTTCCCGACGATTACGTGCTCAACGACCAGACGATCCGCGACGTGCAGAAAATCCTGCCGAACCGCAACGGCATGACCTACGACCACGCCATGTGGCCGAGCACTGTCTTCAGCGGAAAGGCGGTCAAGCCCGACACGCACAACGCCGCCTGCATGAAAAACTGCAAGGCGGCGCCGGAGATCGCGTCGTTCCTGCCGGACTCCGCCCTGTCCTCGCACGGCAACATCGCTGATCAGAACAGGCGGTTCGGCGCAATTCGCGGCCAGGTCACCGGGCCGTCCGGCGCGCCTGCGGGCGCGAAAAAGACGATGGCCGATCTCGCGGAAGCGTCCGGCTGCTTGCAATGTCATCGCCCCGATTCGAAACTGATCGGGCCCGCGTATCAGGAAGTCGCGCAGAAATACAAAGGGCAGCAGGATATGGCGGGGAAATTGTTCGCCAAGATCCGCGCCGGCGGCGGCGGCGTGTGGGGCGACGTCGAAATGCCCGCGCAAACGGAAGTGAAGGACGAGGATCTGAAGGCGCTTGTCGCCTGGATTCTCAACGGAGCGCCGACAAACCAGTAATCTCTAGTCGACATTCGGTTCCGGAGGATTCGAAACATGAAGAACGCGCACACCAGACGACAAATTCTGAGGAACGGCGGCCTGCTCGGCCTTCTCGCGACAATCGGATCGGCGATCGCGCCGCGCCTTGCTTTGGCGGAATGGAACAAGCCCGCCTTCGACGGCAAGACCCTTCCCGAAACCTACAAGGTTCTGGGCGCGGACGGCGCGAAGGAAAGTTCCGACGTCCAGCTGATCGCTTCCGACATCGCCGAGAACGGCGCCGTCGTTCCGGTGCAGGCCGTGAGCAAGATTCCGAACACGACCCAGATTTCCTTCCTGGTCGAAAAGAATCCGAACATGCTCGCCGCCTTGTTCGACATCACGCCGGACATGGTTCCCGATGTGACGACCCGCATCAAGATGGGCCAGACTTCCAACGTCATCGTGCTCGTGAAGGCCGACGGCAAGTTCTACACCGCGACCAAGGAAATCAAGGTCACGCTCGGCGGCTGCGGCGGCTAGCGCGGCGACAGGGAGACGACAATGGGACATCCTATGAAAATCCGCGCGTCCTCCAAGGACGGCGTCACCGAGATCAAGGTTCTCATGAACCACGAGATGGAGACGGGCTTCCGCAAGGATTCGTCCGGCAACGTCGTGCCGGCCTGGTTCATTCGCGAAGTGACCGCGAAGCTCAATGACAAGATCGTCATGACCGCGCAATGGGGACCGTCGGTTTCGAAGAATCCGTATCTCGCCTTCAAGGTGAAGGGCGGAAAAGCCGGCGACAAGGTTTCGGTCAGCTGGGTCGACAGCCAGGGCGATACGCGCACCGACGAAGCGACCGTTACCTAGCTCGCTGTTCGCAGGAGAAAGCAAATGCGTTGGCGCAAGATTTTGGTTCCGCTCGCTGTGGCTACGGCGCTCGGCGCCGTCGTCGCAAGGGCGGAAGAAGACAAGTCCGCGCAGAGCATCGAGCAATATCGCGAAGCTCTGAAGGACGGAAATCCGGCCGAACTCTACGAATCCTCGGGCGAGGAATTGTGGAAGAAACCTGCCGGTCCGAAGAACGTCTCGCTCGAAAAATGCGATCTCGGGCTCGGGGCGGGCGTCGTCAAAGGCGCCTACGCTCAGCTTCCGCGTTATTTCAAGGATACGGACAAGGTGCAGGACGCCGAGTCGCGAGTCCTCACGTGCATGTCGACGCTTCAGGGCGTCGACGTCGCTAAATACGTGAACGCATCTTTCGGAACGCCGGAGAAGGACGACCTCAACGCGATCGCCACCTACATTTCCGGTCAGTCGAAGGGCGTCCCGGTCAAGGTCAGCCTCGCTCTTCCCAAAGAGCAGCAGATGTACGACCTCGGCAAGCGCATGTTCTATTATCAGGGCGGGTCGCACGACTTTTCCTGCGCGACCTGCCACGGCGAGGAGGGCAGGCGCATCCGCTTGCAGGACTTGCCCGCGCTGGCGACGAAGAAGGGCGCCGGATCCGCGTGGACCTCGTGGCCGGCCTACCGCGTCAGCGCCGGCCAGATGTGGGGCATGCAATGGCGTATCAACGATTGCTTCCGCCAGCAGCGTTTCCCCGAGCCCGTCTATGCATCCGACGTGACGATCGCTCTATCCATGTTCATGGCCGCCAACGCCAACGGCGCGCTCATGGATACGCCCGGCATCAAGCGCTGAGAGAAAAGACATGAAGAAGATTGCCTCGATCGTCTCGGCGCTCGCCTTCGCCGCCATTGCGGCGGGCGTGCAGGCGAACGCAGCGGACGGCTCGTCATGGGGCCCAGGCGCCGATGACGCGAACTTCAAGGCCATGCTGAAGTCCGGATTCCGCGCCAAGGGAATCGCGACGCTCGATCGGCTCGACCAGGACGCGACGCAGGCTTTCTGCTCCGATCCGGATCGCGCCAATTCCAAGGAAAGCGCTGCACAGAAGGCCAAGATCGAAGCCGACAACATGGCCGCGATCAAATGGCCGAGCGACGGGAAATGGCTGGGCGACTGGAAAGAGGGCGAGAAGCTCGCGCAAAGCGGCCGCGGATTGACCTCGACCGACAAGGCCGGGGATGTCAACGGCGGCAATTGCTACAATTGCCACCAGCTTTCGCCGAAGGAAATTTCCTACGGCACGATCGGTCCGAGCCTCACCAATTACGCCAGGATCAAGGGCGTGGACGAAGAGGCGATGCGCTACGTGTGGGGCCATATCTATGACTCCAAGGCCTACAACGCCTGCTCGAACATGCCGCGCGCCGGCTACAAGGGCATTCTGACCGAGAAGCAGATCAAGGATCTGATGGCCTTGCTCCTCGACCCGAACTCGCCCGTCAACCAATAGGTCGACAAGAAAGGTCCCACCCCGGTGAATCGTCGCGAATTCATGAATGTGCTGGCTGCGGCCGGCGTGGCGGGCCTTGCGCCTTCATCGAGCTTCGCGCAGGCGGAGAAGAACGCCGGGCAGATCTACGACGCTTCGCCTTTCGGCAACGTCTCGTTGCTGCACATCACGGACTGCCACGCACAATTGCTGCCGGTCTATTTCCGCGAGCCGAACGTCAATCTCGGCGTCGGAACGATGGCCGGGCGCGCGCCGCATGTCGTCGGCCGGAATTTCCTGAAATATTTCGACGTGCCGGCCGATCCGCATTTCGAGCACGCCTTCACCTATCTCGACTTCGAGCGTTATGCGCGCCTCTACGGCAAGGTAGGCGGCTTCGAGCATCTGGCGACGCTCGTGAAACGCGTCAAGGCGCAGCGCCCGGGCGCGTTGCTGCTCGACGGCGGCGATACCTGGCAGGGCTCCGGCGTCGCGATGTGGACCAAGGGCCAGGACATGATCGACGCAGCCAAAGCGCTCGGCGTCGATCTCATGACTCTGCATTGGGAATGCACCTACGGTCAGGACCGCGTCGAGGAAGTCGCGAAAAAGGATTTCGCGGGAAATATCGAAATCGTCGCCCAGAACATCAAGACCGCGGATTTCGGCGACGACGTGTTCAAGCCTTTCTCCATGCGCAACGTGAACGGCGTGAAGGTCGCGATCATCGGCCAGGCCTTCCCGTACACGCCGATCGCAAATCCGCGTTACATGGTCGCCGACTGGACCTTCGGCATCCAGGAAGAGAACATGCAGAAGACGGTCGACGCCGCGCGCGCCGCCGGCGCTCAGGTCGTGGTCGTCCTTTCGCACAACGGAATGGACGTGGATCTGAAAATGGCCTCGCGCATTTCCGGAATCGACGCGATTTTCGGCGGCCACACGCATGACGGCATGCCGCGGCCGACTCTCGTTTCAAATCCAGGCGGCAAGACGCTCGTCATGAACGCGGGTTCGAACGGCAAGTTTCTCGGCGTTCTCGATCTCGACGTGAAAAACGGAAAGATCGCGGATTTCCGTTACAAGCTGCTGCCGGTCTTCGCCAATCTTCTGGCGCCGGATCCTGCGATGCAGGCGTTGATCGAGAAGGCGCGCGCGCCGTTCGAAGGCAAGCTCGCCGAAAAGCTCGCCGTCAGCGAAGGCCTTCTGTACCGGCGCGGCAATTTCAACGGCAGCTTCGATCAGCTGATCCTGGACGCCTTGATCGCGGAGAAGAACGCCGAAATCGCCTTCTCGCCGGGCTTCCGTTGGGGCACGACGATTCTGCCGGGCGAGGCGATCACGATGGAGAACGTACTCGATCAGACGGCGATAACCTACCCCTATGTCACGCTGACGGAAATGACCGGCGAGCAGATCAAGGGCATTCTCGAGGACGTCTGCGACAATCTCTTCAATCCCGACCCGTATTACCAGCAGGGCGGCGACATGGTGCGCGTCGGCGGAATGACCTATACTTGCGATCCGACGGCGACCATCGGCAAGCGGATCGATCAGATGACGCTCGGCGGCAAGGCGATCGAAGCCTCGAAGACCTACAAGGTGGCTGGATGGGCGCCGGTCGCGGAAACGGCCAAAGACGCCGGCGGCGAAGCGATCTGGGATCTCGTCGCGCGAAACCTGCGCGCGCAAAAATCGGTCAAGACGCCAAACCTCAATCTGCCGACGCTGAAGGGCGTCGACGGCAATCCGGGAATGGCGGCCTGACGCCAGGGACGAAGCAAGGGAGAATGACGATGGACGTGCTGGGCAGGCTTCTGAAGCCGCTGTTTCTCGCCATCGCGCTCCTCGGCGCGGCGGCGGCGCCGGCGCTGGCCGGCGACAAGGTCGTGTACCACATAGACAACGCCGCAGAGCAGGGCCTGAAGGCGCTCCGCAACATACGCAACCATCTGGACGTCGCGCCTGATACGAAGATCGTGGTCGTCACCCATGCAGAAGGCGTCGACATGCTTCTCGACGGCGCTAAGGATCCGAAGTCCGGCACGCTCTACGAGCCGCTCGTCGCCGGGCTGAAAGACCGCGGCGTCACCTTCGAGGTGTGCCAGATTACGATGAAGCGGCGCAATCTCGACAAGGACAAGTTCGTCATGGAGGCGGACTTTACGCCGTCCGGCGTCGTACGAATCGCACAGCTCCAGTCGCAAGAACATTACGCCTATATCAAACCCTGATGCTCGACCGCCTTCTCGATCTGATCGGAGACCAATACGTTCTGGCGATCGGCGGGGCGGTCATCGGGATATTGTTCGGCGCATTTTCGCAATATTCGCGGTTTTGCCTGCGCTCCGCCACGCTCGAAGTCGCGCACCGCCGCGTCGGCGAGAAGATGGCGGTCTGGCTCTTCGCATTTTCGACCGCGCTGATCGCAACGCAGGGCCTGATCCTGCTCGGCGACTTCAACACCGGCGCCGTCCGGCAGCTCAACAACGCCGGCAGCCTGTCCGGCGCCATCATCGGCGGCCTGATGTTCGGCTGCGGAATGACGCTGACGCGCGCCTGCGCGAGCCGCATGCTCGTTCTGTCGGCGACCGGCAATTTGCGCGCGCTCCTGTCCGGACTCGTTTTCGCGGTGATGGCCCAGGTCGCGCGCGACGGCGCGCTGTCGCCGCTCAGGGAAAAGATCAACGGCTGGTGGACGATCGACGGATCGGCCCGCGATCTGCTCGCGATCTTTCACCTCGGCAATTCCGGCGGCCTGGTCTTCGGGCTGCTCTGGCTTGCGGCGGGCGTCGTGATCGCCGTCAAGGTCGGCGTCAAGCTCCGCTACTGGTTCGCTGCGGCCGGCGTCGGCCTCATGGTCGCCGTGGCCTGGTGGTTCAATTTCTACATGGCGTCGACTTCGTTCGAAATGGTCCCGGTTCACGCGCTGAGCTTCACCTCGCCGTCGGCCGACATGTTGATGTTCGTCGTGTCGCGCCCGGGCGCCGCCCTGACCTTCGATCTCGGGCTTATCCCGGGCGTCGTCGTCGGCGCGTTCATGTCCGGCGCGCTCGGCGGCGATCTGAAGCTGGAAGGGTTCGAAGGCGGCGCGAGCATGCGTCGCTACATACTCGGCGGCTGCCTGATGGGCTTCGGCGGGGTGCTGGCCGGGGGCTGCGCCGTCGGCGCCGGCGTCTCGGGCGCTTCGGTCTTCGCCATGACGTCATGGATCGTCTTGTGGTCGATGTGGGTCGGCGGCGTGCTCACCGACCGGCTCGTCGATCAGCCCAAGGAGAAGCAGGGCTATGCGCTGGCCTAGCGCCGTCCTCGCCGCATTGCTTGCGTCGGCCGCCGGCGCGCCGGCGGCTGCGCAGGAAAAATCCGCCGCGCGATCGGTGGAGGAGGGCAGGGCCCTGCTTGCGGAACACGGATGCAACGGCTCGTGCCATCAGAGCTATTCCGCCGACAACGATCCCCTGTCGCTCTATACGCGGCCCGACCGCAAGGTCGTCAGCCGCAAGGCGCTCGATTCGCAGGTGAGCTATTGCGTTTCGCGTCTCGGAACCATGATCTTTCCAGAAGACATGCAGAGCGTATCCGACGCGCTCGACGCAGATTACTACAAATTCAGGCGCTAGGAATGAAACCGATGACGATCACGCGACGTCACGCAATGGCCGCGACAGCAGCCGCCGCCACATCCGCCCTTTCCTACAATCTTTGCATGCCGACGGCCTATGCGGCCGGAGATTCCGATTTCGTGATCAAGGGGCCGCCCGTCAAGGACCAGCCGATCCAGAAATTGAGTCCGCACGTCTACATGGTGGAAGCGCCCGACGGGTTTCCGACGCCCGAAAACCAGGGCCTGATGTCGAACGTCGTCTTTGTCGTCGGGCAGGACGGCGTCGTCGTAGTCGACACGGGCGCGTCGGTCCAGATTGCCGAAATGGCGATCCGCCAACTCCGTTCGATCACCAAAACGCCGGTCGTGGCGATCCTGAACACGCACTATCACGGCGATCATTGGCTCGGAAATCAGGGTTTCGTCGAAGCTTATGGCGTGAATGTGCCGATCTATTCGCACGCCGGAACGCGCAAGGCGATCGAAGGGTTCACAGGAACTTCCTGGAGAGACTCGATGTTGAAATGGACGAACGCGGCGACGTCAGGCACGCGCATCGTCCCGCCGGGAAAGGATGTCGACCACGGGTTCACGCTTGCGCTCGGCGACGCGACGTTGCGCCTGCATCACTACGGCACTGCGCACACGCCGTTCGACATCGCAATCGAAATTCCGGAAGACAACGTGATGTGTGTGGGCGACATCATGATGGATCGGCGCATCGCAAATATGGAAGACGGTTCCTATCAGGGCACGCTCGACGCGATCGACAAGCTCATCGCCAACAGCAAGACCAGCATATGGGTTCCAGCGCACGGCGACGCGGGCGTGAAAGTGCTTGAATGGCAACGCTCGCTGTTTCGCGGCATTTACGAATCTTGCGTCAAGGCGGTGAAGCAGGGCGTTCCGCTCGAAGACGCGCTCGCCATCGTCTTGCAGGATCCGCGTGTTTCGTTCAAAGCCGCAGAGACGAAGGGTTGGGACAAGAACATCGGGAAATATGTCAGCATCGCCTATCTCGAGGCGGAGCAGGCCCAATTCTGACTCGACACGCGCCGGGATTTTGCATCGGCCGCCCCCGTCGGAACGGATATCGCCTCACCGCTCCCGCATGGCTTCCGACATCACGCGGCTCAGAGGCGACAGCAAATAGTCGATCACGCGACGGCTGTCGGTCTTGATTTCGGCCGACACGGTCATGCCCGGCGTCAGCGGAACCGTCGCGCCGTCCACGTTCATGACGGTCTTCTCGAGCGACACGGTGACGGGAAAGACAAAGCTCTGCTGTTGCCCGGTCGGCGTCGCCTGCGCCGGCATGCTGGCTCCGTTGGCTTGCGCGATCGCATTCGATTCAGCGCGTTTGGCCTCTTGCTCGTCGATCGAATCGGTCGCGACTTTCGCCACGACGCCGCGCAGTGTGCCGAACCGCGTGAACGGAAAGGCGTCGATCTTGATCTCGACGGGCTGACCGACCTTCACGAAGCCGATGTCGACGTTCGAGACATAGGCTTCGACTTCCATCGGTCCGCCGCTCGGCACGATCATCATGAGTTGCTGCCCGGTCGTGACCACCTGGCCGATCGTCGTGACAGCGACGCGCTGCACGATTCCGTCAACGGGGCTCCGCATGATCATATGCGATAGTTTCGCTTGCGCCTTGGCGAGCTGTTGCGCCGTCTCGTCGGCCTTGCGGGCGGCGTCGGCGAGCTTGCTTTCGTTGTCGGCGATAAATTGGGCGATGGCTTTGACTTTCTGGCTCGCGATTTCCTCCATCGCCTTGTCGGTTTCATTGAGTTGGCCGTTGTCGGACGCAAGCTGTGACTGGGACTTCTGCAGCGATTCTTGTGCGTCGAACAGATTGACCTTGGTGCCGACCTCGAGCTTGATCGACTTCTCGCGCATTTCGACGCGTCCGTTCAGCGTTCTCATCAACTGGTTCTGATAGGCGATCGACGCTTCGAGCCGCTGGCGTGTCGCGGCCTTTTGCTCCATCTGCTTGTCGAGATTGCGCAGCGTATCGCGCAATTGCGCGAGATCGGCGAGCAGCACGCTGTTTTCGCGCGCGCGGATGTTCGGAGGCATGCTGGAATCGTAGGCGATTTCGGGCGCGACTTCCGGCGGCGCAGCGTCCGCTCCGGACTTTTGCAATGGCCGCGCCGTATCGATCGCCATGCGCCTGCGCGCAATCTCGGCGCGGCTTGCCGCGAGCGATTCCGCAGCGGCCGTCACGTCTGCCTGCGCCTCGGCAGAATCGAGCTCGACCAGCGCTTCGCCCGCTTTGACGTGCTGTCCGTTCGCAGCGTCGAGCGCGACGACCTTGCCGGGATCGAGCGGCTGAATCACCTTCGCACGGCCGTTCGCCTCGATCTTGCCCCAGGCGACCGCGTGGACGTCCAGTCGCCCGAACCAGGACCAGACAAGCGCCGCTGCGACGAATGCGCAGATGGTCAGCATGAAGGCTACTGGCATCGGCGACGGCGGCGTCTCCAGGATTTCGAGCGCAGCCGGCAGAAATTCGCGGTCGCGGCCTTCGACGCCGGAGGTGGGCAGCGGGACGCGCGCGGGCTTCTGCGGCGGCGCGGCGGACGATGGGACAGCCTGGTTCATGGCCGCGCGCTCGACTGATCGGACTGCATGCCCCACAAATAGGCATAGAGCCCTTTAGGCCGCGCCAGAAGTTCCGCGTGCGTCCCCTGTTCGACGATTTCGCCGCCGCGCAACCCGATAATGCGGTTGCAATGACGCACGGCCGCGAGCCTGTGCGCAATGATGATGACTGTGCGTCCCTGCGCGATCGCGCGCATGTTCTGCTGGATGATGCGCTCGCTTTCATAGTCGAGAGCGGACGTCGCCTCGTCGAGCAGAAGAATGCGCGGATTGGTCGAGAGCGCGCGGGCGATCGCGATGCGCTGGCGCTGACCGCCGGACAGATTCGCGCCGCGCTCCTCGATCATCGTGTCGTAGCCCTGCGGCAGCTGGCTGATGAACTCGTCGGCGCCCGCGAGTCGGGCCACCTGCATTACGTGAGCGCGCGGCATGGCCGGATCGCTGAGCGCGATATTGTCGTGGATCGAGCGGTTGAACAGGATGTTTTCCTGCAGCACGACGCCGATCTGCCGGCGCAGCCAGCCCGGATCGAGCTGCGACACGTCCGCCCCGTCGAGCAGCACCGACCCCGTCTGCGGCGAATAGAGCCGCTGCACGAGCTTCGTCAGAGTCGATTTGCCCGAACCGGACGGCCCGAACACGCCGATCACCTCGCCGGGCTTGATCGAAAGCGCAACGCCGCGCAGCACATCCGGCAGTTCCGGACGATAACGGAACGAGACATTGCTGAACTCGATCGCGCCCTTCGGCGGCGGCAGGGCGAGCGCGCTCGAAGGCGCCGGCTCCGGCGCGGCGTTCAGAATGTCGCCCAATCGGTCGACCGACACCTGTACCTGCTGGAAATCCTGCCAGAGTTGCGACAGACGCAGGATCGGCTGCACGACCTGGGCGGCGATCATGTTGAAGGCGATGAGTTCGCCGACAGTCATCTGTCCGTCCATCACGGACTGCGCGCCGAGAAACAGAATGAGCGCGGTCGTCGCTTTCGACACGAACTGAATCATGTTCTGGCCGAGCGATCCCAGCATCAGGGCGTCGAAGCTCGTGCGCACGTAGGCTGCGAGCCGTTCCTCCCATTGCGACTGGATTATCGGCTCGACGCCGGCGGCTTTCAACGTCTGCGCGCCGACAATGGATTCGACGAGAAATTGCTGGGACCGCGCGCCGCGGTTGAACCGCTCGTTGATCTGCTCCCGCAGCAGCGGGCGGATCGCGGCGGCGATGATGACGTAGATCGGGATGGCGCCGACGACGACGAGCGTGAGTTTGACCGAATAGATCAGCAGGACAGCGATGAAGACCACAGTGAAGAAGAGGTCGAGCATCGAGCTCAGACCTTGTCCGGTCAGGAAACTGCGTATCGTCTCCAGTTCGCGCACGCGCGCCACCGTCTGGCCGGCCGCCCGCGTCTCGAAATAACCGAGCGGCAGTCGGAAAAGATGATGGAACAGCCGCCGCCCGAGTTCGACGTCGATACGGTTCGTGGTGTGGTTGAGCACGTAGGCGCGCAGATATTGCAGGATGGTCTCGAAAATGCCGATCGCAATCAGCCCGACCACCAAAACCACCAGCGTCGACATGCCCTTGTGGACGAGCACCTTGTCGACGACGAGCTGGAAGAACAGCGGCGTGGTCAGCGCGAATATCTGCACGAACAGCGAGGCGATGACGACCTGGATCAGCGGCTTGCGATAGCGGGCGAGCGAGGGCAGGAACCAGGCGAAGCCGAACGTCTTCGGATCATAGCCGACGCCGCCGACTTTGCGCGCGATCAGCAGCGCCTCGCCGGTCGATTGCGCAAGCGCTTCCTCCACGCTCGTCTCGCTCGCCGAACGCGACACCACGTCGACGATGCGCAGCCTGCCTTTCTCGGCCGTCGCCGACAGCACCGCGAACCGTCCGTCCGCCAACGCGATGATTGCCGGCAGCGGCAGGGCCGCGAGCCGCTTCGCGGTAACGTTCGACAGGATGCGGCACTTCAGGCCGAGCAGCCGCGCGCCGCGCGCGAGATCTTCCGCGCCGGCCCTGCGTCCGCTCAGCGCAAGCTCGTGCCGCATCTGGCTGGGATCGGCGGCGATCCGGTAATAGCCTGCGATCGCCGCCAGGCTGGCGAGCCCGTGATCGACCGGCTCCGCCGTGGACGAGCGAACGCCGTCATCGGAAGAAGTCGCCGCGATTGTCATCTACCCCCGCCGGCAGCCGAAAGCCTGAAGGCGAGCCTACCACAGATGTGGCGCAAACGCCCGGCCATAGATTGGAGGCGCAATTCCAGGGGCGGATCGAGAACGCCAACCTCTCGCGAGACGGCGGCGCAGACCGGCCAGGTCTCCTGGCGGCGGCCCTGATTGCGAGCGCGGCGGATGAGACCGCCCGCCGGGCCGCGGCGCGTCATGCATCATGCGCTCCTGGCGTAGGCGGCCAGCCGAGACATGAGGAGCGCGACGATTGCGTCGCGTCGGGGGTCGCGCGAGCCTCGCAGCCAGGCGGCGGCCAGCGGGAGGCCTGTCTCCTCGCGAGGGGCGTCGGTCCTGAGCTTTATGTAGCGGACGCCGGATATCGCCATGCGCGACGTCCAGCGCGGGACGATGGCCGCGCCGAGCCCTGCCGAAACCATGTTGACGATCGTCTGCTTTTCGTCCGCGACTTCTGCAATCTGCGGGCTGATCCCGGCCCGGTCGAACAGCTTCATGGTGAGGTCGTGACTGTGCGGGCGCGAGCGCCTGTCCGGCACGATCAGCGGTTCTGTCGCGATCTCCGCCAGCGAGATCGATTTTCGGTTCGCCAGCCTGTGCTTCTGCTGGAGCGCGACGACCGGACTTTCCTGCAGCAAGGGATGGAATTCTATCCGTCGATCCAGGCGTACAGGCGGGCGGACGAAGGCCATATCGAGCGCGCCGGAAACGATCTTCGGCATCAGCCGCACGGTCTTGTCTTCGAAAAGCTGAACGGAGATTTCCGGCCGCGTGTCGTGCAAATCCTTGAGAAGGAGCGGCAACAGGCCGGCCGACGCGCTGTCGATGGCGCCGATCCTGAACCGCCTCGCCGCGGCCATCGGTTTTGCGTCCCGGAATTTTCGCTGGATCGCGTCCGCACGGGCGAGAAGGTCTCGCGCGTCCCTGCGCAGTGAGACGCCCTCGTCGGTCAGGGAAACGGCGCGCGTCGTGCGGGCGAACAACTTCACCCCCAGCGAGTCCTCGAGCAGGCGGATCTGGCGACCGAGCCCGGACGGCATCATTTCCATGCGCTGCGCCGCACGGCCGAAATGCAATTCGTCGGCCGCCGCGAGAAAGCAGCGCAGGTGATGCAACTCCATCGCGAGCCTTTCCCGAGCCTCGCTGCGATTATATCGCAATTTTGTATAATCCGGAAGCTATTGAGATCGCGGCCCGGGCGCGGCTACCTGTCGGCTGAAACAAACGCGCAGTCGAAGCTGCCGACCAGGGAGAGCCGAAATGGCGGGCGACATCGGGGCGCGCGTATTGCGCAAAGTCAATTTGCGCATCGTGCCCTTCATAATGCTTCTCTACTTCGTCGCATTCATCGATCGCGTGAACATAGGCTTCGCGGCGTTGACGATGAACAAGGACCTCGGCCTTTCGGCCTCGGTCTTCGGTTTCGGCGCGGGCATCTTCTTCTGGGGCTATTTCCTGTTCGAAGTTCCCTCGAACATCGCGCTCGAAAAATTCGGGGCGCGCATCTGGATCGCGCGGGTGATGATCACCTGGGGGATCGTCTCCGCCGCGATGGCCTTTGTTCAAGGGCAGACGAGCTTCTACGTGCTTCGATTCTTGCTTGGAGCAGCCGAGGCCGGATTTTTTCCGGGCGTCATCCTCTATCTCTCCTACTGGTTCCCCGCGCGGCAGCGCGCGGCGGCGACCGCGCTGTTCATGGCGGCGGCGCCGCTTTCCACCGTCATCGGATCGCCCGTCTCGAGCGCGCTTCTGCAGATGCACGGACTGCTCGGCCTCAAAGGCTGGCAATGGTTGTTCCTGGTCGAGGCCGTTCCTGCCGTCGTGCTCGGCTTTGTCGTGCTCGGCTATCTCACGGATCGTCCGGAAGAAGCGAAATGGCTGGCCGACGACGAGCGCGCCTGGCTGATCGACACCATGAACGCCGAGCGCGCCGGCCGCGCTGCGTCGGCGAGCCATTCCATCTGGAAAGGTCTGGCCGATCCGCGCGTGCTCGTGCTGGCGCTCGTGTATTTCGGCACATCGGCCGGTCTTTACACGCTTGGCGTCTGGGCGCCCCAGATCATCAAAAGCTTCGGCCTTTCGACTACCGCGGTCGGCTACCTCAACGCTGTGCCGCCGACGGTCGCCGTCATCGCGATGTACCTTTGGTCCTGGAACTCCGACCGGACCAACGAGCGTACATGGCATGTCGTGGTCGCGTGTCTTGTGGCCGCGATCGGCCTCGTGCTCGCCGGCGTGTCGACCAGCGTCGTCTCCGTCGTCGCAGCGCTCGTTCTCGTCAATGTCGGCATCAGCGCCGCCAAGCCGCCGCTCTGGTCGATGCCGACGCTCTTCCTGTCAGGACCGGCCGCCGCGGCAGGCATCGCGACGATCAACTCCATCGGCAATCTCGGCGGCTTCGTCGGACCCGCCATGATCGGCTGGATCAAGGAACAGACCGGCAGCTTCGCCGGCGGCCTTTACTTCGTCGCCGGCATGCTCGTCGTCTCGGCGGCGCTCACGCTTGCGCTTTCACGCTCTGTCGGACGCGCAGTCGCGACCGCCGACGCAATCTGAACAACGTGCGAAATCGAGGGAATTCCATGAAGACCTACAAGATCGCAGCCATTCCGGGCGACGGCATCGGCACGGAAGTCGTGGACGCGGGCGTCGAGGTTCTGAAGGCGCTTGCGGCGCGCGACGGAAAATTCGCGTTTCATTTCGATCATTTCGACTGGGGCGGCGAATATTACAAGAAGCACGGCCGCATGATGCCGGAAGACGGACGCGAGCAGATACGAAAGCACGACGCGATCCTGTTCGGTTCGGCCGGCCATCCCGATATTCCCGACCACATCACGCTCTGGGGCTTGCGTCTGGCGATCTGCCAGCCTTTCGATCAATACGCCAATGTTCGCCCGACCCGCATCCTGCCTGGCATCGTCTCGCCGCTGCGTAAGGTGAACGGTCCCGAACTCGACTGGGTCATCGTGCGCGAAAATTCGGAAGGCGAATATTCCGGCGTCGGCGGGCGCGTGCATCAGGGGCTGCCGATCGAGGCGGCCACCGACGTCTCGATGATGACGCGCGCCGGCGTGACCCGAGTCATCCGCTTCGCCTTCAGGCTCGCGCAGTCCAGGCCGCGAAAGCTGCTGACCGTCGTCACCAAATCGAACGCGCAACGCTACGCCATGGTGATGTGGGACGAAGTCGCCGCCGAAGTCGCCAGGGAATTCCCCGACGTGACCTGGGACAAGATGATCGTCGACGCCATGACGATGCGCATGGTGCTGAAGCCCGAGAGCATCGACACGGTCGTCGCCACCAATCTGCACGCCGATATTCTGTCCGACCTCGCCGCAGCGCTCGCGGGTTCGCTCGGCATCGCGCCGACCGCAAACCTCAATCCGGAGCGCGAATTTCCGTCGATGTTCGAGCCGATCCATGGTTCGGCCTTCGATATCATGGGCAAGGGGATCGCCAATCCCGTCGGAACGTTCTGGTCCGCGGTCATGATGCTCGAGCACTTCGGCGAAAAGAGCGCTGCAGACCGTCTGATGAAAGCGATTGAACGCGTTACGGCCGACCCGGCGCTCCACACCCCGGACCTCGGCGGCAGGGCGAATACGCGCATGGTCACGGATGCGGTGATCGGCGCCATCCGCGCCGAGAACGCCTGAAAAACCGATGCCCGGCGACTGGACCGATGCGCGGGCGCGCGCCGCGCTGCGCGACATGTTCGACGCAGCGGTCGCGAGCGCCGATCCACGGACGGCGATCGCCGCGCATCTTCCGGCAAGGCCGAAGGGCCGCTGCATCGTTGTCGGCGCCGGCAAGGCGTCCGCGGCGATGGCGACGGGCCTCGACGCGGCCTGGCCCGACGTCGACCTCTGCGGCGTTGTCGTTACGCGTTACGGCTACGCGATGCCGGCCGGCCGCATCGAGATTATCGAGGCCGCGCATCCGGTACCCGACAGGAACAGCGAGATTGCGGCGTGCCGCATGTTGCGCGCAGTCGAGGGTTTGAGCGCCGACGATCTCGTAATCGCGCTTGTCTCGGGCGGCGGATCGGCGCTGATGGCCGCGCCTGCGGGCGCCATGACGCTTGCCGACAAGCAAGCCGTCAATGCGGCGCTGCTCGCCAGCGGCGCGACGATCGGCGAGATGAACGTCGTGCGTAAACGCCTGTCCGCGATCAAGGGCGGGCGTCTTGCGCAGGCTGCGGCTCCGGCGCGCATCGTCACGCTGGTCGTCTCGGATATTCCAGGGGACGATCCAGCGGCCATCGCATCTGGGCCAACGTTGCCCGATCTCTCGACCAAAGCCGATGCGCTGGAAATCGTTGCGCTCTATGCGCTCGATCTTCCGCCCGCCGCGCGCGCCGTGCTCGAATTCGGCGAAGACGCTCCGAAGCCCGCCGTATTCGAGGCGGACGTGCGCATGATCGCTTCGCCGTCGCTCGCTTTGCGCGCGGCTGCGGACTCCGCCCGCGCAGCCGGACTGACGCCGCTCGTGCTCGGCGACGCGATCGAAGGCGAGGCGCGCGAAGCCGGAAACGTTATGGCGGGCGTCGCGCGATCCATCGCCGCGCACGGGCTGCCGGTCGACGCGCCGTCCGTCTTGTTGTCCGGTGGCGAAACGACGGTTTCGATCGGCCGAGGACCTGCGGGCCGCGGCGGCCGCAATACGGAATTCTTGCTGGGGCTCGCTGTGGCCTTGAACGGTGCGCCTGCAATTTGGGCGATCGCCGGCGACACCGACGGCATAGACGGAACCGAGGACGCAGCCGGCGCGATCATAGCCCCGGATACGCTGCGTCGCGCGCGGCATGCAAAGTGCGATGCCCGTCAGTTTCTCGCCGCACATGACAGCTATACATTCTTCGATTCGATCGGCGACCTCGTCCGCACAGGGCCGACGCTGACGAACGTGAACGACATCCGCGCCATCCTGATCGGCGCGCGCGACAGGGATTGAGCATCATGCACCGCAGCCGACGCGCCAAGATCGTCGCAACAGTCGGACCAGCCAGCGCCGCTCCTGAAGTGCTGGAATCGCTGTTTTTGGCTGGCGTCGATACGTTCCGCCTGAATTTCAGCCATGGCGCGCACGAAGATCACGCCAAGGTCCACGCCGCCATCCGCGCGCTGGAGGAAAAGTGCGGCCGCCCGATCGGCATCCTGATGGACCTGCAAGGTCCGAAGATAAGGGTCGGCGCCGTGCGGGACGGCAAGCTCGAGGTTGCGCCGGGCGAGATCGTCCGCTTCGCGCTTGCGGGGGGCGACGGGAGCAAGGGCGCGATTCCGCTGGCCCATCCGGAAATCTTCGCCGCCGTTGCGCCCGGCCACGATCTCCTCATCGACGACGGTCGTGTGCGCGTGCGCGTGACGGGAATCGGCGACGACTGGATCGACGCCAGGGTCATCGTCGGCGGCGCCATTTCCAACCGCAAGGGCGTCAACCTCCCGGGCACGGTGCTGAATGTGTCGCCGCTGACGAAGAAGGATCGCGCCGATCTCGCCTTCGGCCTGTCGCTCGGCGTCGACTGGGTCGCGCTGTCGTTCGTGCAGAAACCGTCCGACGTCATCGAGGCGAAAGGCCTGATCGGCGATCGCGCCGGCCTTGTCGCGAAAATCGAAAAGCCTTCGGCGCTCGAGCGGATCGACGATATCATTCGATTGTCGGACGCGATCATGGTCGCGCGCGGCGATCTCGGAGTCGAGATACCGCACGAGGACGTGCCGGGGCGACAGAAAGAACTGGTGCGCGCCTGTCGACTGGCCGTGAAGCCCGTAATCGTGGCGACGCAGATGCTGGATTCGATGATCGCCGCGCCCACGCCGACGCGCGCGGAAGCGTCTGACGTGGCGACAGCGATCTACGACGGCGCGGACGCGGTCATGCTGTCGGCGGAATCGGCCGCCGGCCAATATCCGCGCGAAGCGGTGGAGATGATGGATCGCATCATTCGCTCCACCGAAAGTCACAAGATGTATCGTTCGATCATCGAGGCGACGCAGCCGGAGGTCGAAGAAACGCCGCCACATGCGGTGGCGACGGCGGCCGCCGATCTCGCTTCCGCGATCCACGCCGCCGCCATCGTCGCCTATACGTCCAGCGGCACGACGGCGGCGCGCATCGCGCGCAAACGCCCGGCGCTTCCGACGCTCGCGATCACGCCGAATCGCGATGTGTCCCGCCGCCTCTGTCTGCTCTGGGGCGCGCACAGCGTTCTTTCGGACGACGTGCACGCCTATGAAGAAATGGTGGCGCATGCGACCGAACTCGCCGTGGCCGAGGATTTCGCACGTTCGGGCGATTTTCTGGTCGTCGTCGCCGGAATACCCTTCGCGCAGGCGGGCACAACCAACAATCTGCGCGTCGTGTCGGTTTCTTAGCGAGGTCACGGCGGCGGAATGCGTAGGGGCGAGCCGATCGTCCGGAATTGGCGGCTGAGCCGTCGAATTTCGGGTGTTTCGATCCGGAGATCGCACAATTTCTGCCGGAACGACGCTTCGCCGGGGCAGGGGCGACAAGCCTCGATTTGCTGACGATCCGGGAACGCGCGCCGGTGCGGCGAAATCGAAGCGCGAGCGCTATTGTGCAGTTCGAGTTTCGTGGACTTGGCTCGGGATTCTGGCGCTCTGGCCTTTCCTCAGTTGGTCCAAGACCTTGATTACATCGGTAGGGCGGCATAGACAGACCAGATTGTAATCGCGCCGCGAATGTTTCTGGGGGTTGCTTCGTGGCCGACATTCGAACGGCAGGAACGCGACATGACCCCTGAGGAATTGGCTCGGAAGGTCGCCTGCTCGACGTTGAAGCTTCGCAACGAGGCGCGGAAATTCGCCGACGCGGCGCGTGCCCGGGGCGACGAGCGCCAGGTCCGCGCCATGGAGCGCGTCTACGCGACAGTCAGCAAGCAGGTCGTCGAATTCGACCTCGAGCGGTTAGGCAAGCCCCCGATCGCCGACTGAAGATCAGCGACTTTCGCGCAGGGCCGTCGCGGCGCGCAAGGCGCGGTCCCGCGTGCGGCGCGGTCAGTGAATCGCCGCATACATAATCTTTTCTTCCGTCGCTTCGGCCGCCGAATATTCCTCGACGACCTTGCCCATCCGGCTGACGAGAATTCTGTCCGACAGCGCCATCACCTCTGGCAAATAGGACGAAATGACGACCACCGCTTTTCCTTCGTCCGCGAGGCGGTTGATCAATTCGTGAATCTCGACGATGGCGCCCACATCCACGCCGCGCGTCGGTTCGTCGAAGATGATCAGATCCGGCTCCTGCGTCAGGCTCTTGGCGATGACGACCTTTTGCTGATTGCCGCCGGAAAGCTCGACCACCTTGGCCTTGCCGCCGATCGACCTCACGTTGAGTTTCGAAATCCAGTCCTGCCCGGCCTTTTCGGCCTCGCGGCCTGACAGCAGAAAGCGCCCCCTCGGGAATTTTGCAAGAAGTCCGAGATAGATGTTGCGCGCGATCGACATCGTTTCGAAGAAACCTTCGACCTTGCGGTCTTCCGTGATGTAGGCGATGCCCGCCTTCACCGCCGGCGCCGGCACCAGATAGCGCACGGGACGGCCATGCAGGATGATCTCGCCGCCGTGAAAGAAATCGCGTTTCAGGACGCCGGAAACGATCTTGAAAGTTTCCGTGCGTCCTGCGCCCACGAGGCCGAAAACGCCGGTTATCTGTCCGGCGAAGATCGACAGCGAATTGTTCTTCACCATCGGCGCCAGCTTCAGGTTCTGAACGGTGAGCACCCGCTCGCCCGCCGGACGGCTCGTCGATTTGCGCTTGCCGTAGAGCGTGTTGGAAAGATCGCGCCCCACCATGGCCTGCACGATGCGGGCGCGGTCGAAATTGGCGGCGTTGTCGGTCACCACGTGTTTGCCGTCGCGCAACACCGTGATTCGATCTGCGAGTTGCAACGCTTCCTCGAGCGCATGCGAGATGAAAACGATCGAGACGCCGCGCTTCTTGAGGTCGCGGACCAGATCGAAGAAGTACTTCTTCTCTTCCGGCGTCAACGACGCTGTCGGTTCGTCGAAGATGATGACCTTCGCCTTGTGGAGGACCGCACGCGCAATCTCGACCATCTGCTTCTTGGCTGCGCCGAGAAGGCCGACGGTCGCCGTCGGCGTCACGTCGAAATTGAGCGACTGAAGGAATTGCTGAGCGGCGATGTAGATGCCGCGCAATCGATTGTAGAAGGCCTCCTGGCCGAGAAACAGGTTTTGCGCCACGGTCATCGTCGGCACGAGGCTGTTTTCCTGAAACACCATGGCGATTCCGAGGTGGCGCGCTTCGAGCGGCGTGCGCGGTTCGGCCTCCCGACCGTCGACGAACATCTGACCCGAAGTCAGATTGACGACGCCGGCCATGACTTTCGTGAGAGTCGACTTTCCTGCGCCGTTCTCACCGACGAGCGCATGAATCTCGCCGCGCCGCAGCTCGAAGTCGACTTCGTCGATCGCCGGCGCGCCGCCATAGACCTTGGTGGCCTTGCGAAGCTCGAGAATGTTTTCGCTCATAGACGAAGCTCCTCCCGAATCTTCGCGAGCGGCAGGCGCAGAAGACGCCCGGGTCCTTTGGCGATGGCGTAGAGGCTGTCTCCGGCTTCAACCGCCGCGACGACGCCGTGGTTCTCGCCGTCGACGCGGCTGTGAAGGGAATAAACGGGCTGCGCCGCGGCGTTGAGCCGGACGATGAGACCATAGGAGCGCGGCGGCGCCCAGGGTTTGACGACGCCCATCGTCTTGAGATGCGCGCCCTGCATCGGCTCCTTGAACGACTGGCCCGATCGCAGGCGTGGAACGATCCAGTGCTCCGGCGCGATCTCGGCCATCATCCGGCGACGATAGGCGTTTTCGCGCAGCACGAATTCGACGAGCTGCGTACGCCCGGTAAACGCCGTCAGCCAGTAGCCGCCGCCTTCCGCGCGCGAAATGCGCGAGGGATATACGGGCAGTTCGCCGAGCGCCGGGCGCACCGCGCCCTGCGGCGATATGAACACGAGACGGTGGCGCCAGCTTTCGCTGACGAGCGCATCGCCGTTGGACGAGACGACTCCGAACGCATAGCCCAGCGCCGACGCGCGCACATTGACGGCGCCGCTCCTCGTATCGATGGCCAGCAGCCGGCCGGTCGCGCCCCTGCTCATGAGATCGTGCGCCCAGCGCGCGTAGGGCTGCTCCAGCGAACCGTCGGTCGCCAGCACGGTGCCGTCCGGCCCCTCCGCGAGCGCGTTCACGGCGGTCATGTCGGGGCCAGTGAAGGATCGCCCTGAATCACCGCCTGCGATCGCGTCGAAGACGCGCACTTCCTTCCCGTCGAGCGCTACCGCGAGCCCCCCGGACGCGAGAAGGCAGAAGGCCGTGATCGGACGGTCGAATCGCCACGCCTCGGTGAGCGCGTCTCCTGCAAGCCGACGTAGCGACGGACCGTCCGCGACGTAGAGCGTTGCGCCGTCGCTCGCCAGGTCCTCCGCGTGCGGCAGCTCCGCGACGATTTCCGCGTGTTCGAGAATCTGGTTCGGCTTCAGCGCGCCGTCGAGCGTCGGCACCGTGATCGAAGCCTCGCCACGCCCCAGCAGCTGGTCGACCGTCCTTCTGATGGCGCCGATCATGCGCGGCCCCAACGCTTGTCATATTGGACGAAGTCCGGATCTGCATTGGCCAACTTGTAGCGGCCGATGCGGTTGTTGGCGATGCCGCCGAGATACAGAAAACCGCGATGCTCGCGCATCGACGTTATCATCGGGTGATTGGCGCCATGGAGATCCCAGAACGATTCGAGGATTTCTCCCTTCTCGTTGAACTTCACGACGCATCCCGTGTTGATGTTGGGGAACAGCCATTCGTCGAGCGGCAACCGCTTCGACATGCGGTTGCGGAAGCCGGGCATGCGCCAGGCCAGATCGAGCGCGGGGCAGCGCATGCCGACGATCGCCAGCCAGTAATTGCCGTCGGACGCGAGATTGATGTTGTCGGGATAGCCGGGCAGGTTGTCGAGCACGGTTTCGACCTTGCCCGCTTTCGGTCCATCGTACCAGTAGCGGCTCACGGAGCATCGGAACGTCTCCGCGAACAGGATCGACTGTCCGTCGCTCGCGATGCAGATGCCGTTCGGAAATTTCAGGCCGCGCAGCACGGTGCGGGTCGTTCCGCGGTTCGGATCGTAGCATACGATCCGCCCATTGCCGCGCGCCTCGTGTCCTTCGACCGGCCATTCGTGCATTTCGTATCGTACGGTTGCTTCGGAAAAGAAGATGCGCCCGTCCGGAGCAATGTCGAGATCGTCTGCGAGCCGCAGCCGGCTGTCGTCGTTGACGCTGAGCCACGATCGGTTGGTTTCGTCGGTCGCCTTGGCGACCGTGCGGTCCGGCGCGATACGATAGAGTCCCATGCCGCCGATGCAGCAATAAAGATTGTCTTGCTTGTCGAACGCCATACCGAGCGGTTGACCGCCGATATGGGCGAACACTTCCATCCTTTCGTAGTCGGGCGCAAAGAACCGTATGATGTCGCCGTGGCGCGAGCCGGCGTAGAGATTGTCGTGTCGGTCGAGGATGACGTCTTCCGGCGCTTCGATACGACCGAGGCCGATCAGCGACACGTCGCGCAGCTTGTCGTTCTGCTCGAACGGGCCGCCGGCGCCAATCTCGGTCGGCGGCGGCGGCGGCAGGTAATTGTAGGCCGGCGTCACGTAAACCTTGGATATGATGCGCATGCGGTTCTTCAGCCAGCGGATATCGATGATCGCCGCGACGAGCAGGATTGCGGCGAGCGTCATGCGTTGGTAGCCGCCGCGCACCGACAGCGTCGTGAGTCCATTCGTTACCAGCAGGACGATCAGCGTGCCGACGAGCGCCTTGGCGACGGAGCCTTTTCCGCCGCCGAGCGAGATGCCGCCGAGGACGACAGCGGTCAGCACCGTTACTTCGAGGCCGACGCCGACATCGCCGCCAACGGTGCCTAGCCGAGCAGCGAAGAACAGCGCGCCCGTCGCCGTCAATACGCCGCTTGCGACGTAGCAGAGCGCGATGGTTCGGCGGACCGCAATGCCGGAATTGTAAGCAGACCGGCGCGAGCCGCCGATCGCCGTGATATGCCATCCAGGCCGAAGACGCGTCAGAAAGACGTGACCGAAGATCGCGACGATCGCGTAAGCGATCGCGACGCTCGGTACGCCGAACACGTCACCGCCGCCGATGAAATTCCATGACGGGAAATCGGGAAAGGCGGCGGCGATCTCGTTCGAATGCTCCTGGATCAGAAGGTCGTAGGCCGAGCGATAGATGATCAGCGTGATAAGCGTCGTGATGAAGGCGCGCAGCCGCAGATATCCGATCAGGAATCCGTTGACTGCGCCGAGCAGCGCGCCGAACAGCAGCGTAACGATGATGACGGCCGCCACCGGAAGATGCAGCACGTCGAGACAGTAAAGCGCGCAGAAATCCGCAAGCGCCCACATCGAACCAACCGACAGGTCGATCCCCCCGACGATGACGACGAGCCCCATGCCGAGCACGATGAACCCGATCTCGCCGGCCTGGCGCGCCTGGTCCGCCAGCGCGACAGGCGACAGGAACCCGTCGATCGAGCGGCTGAGGGCGAAGGCGACGATCAGAAGGACGATGACCGGGATCGCTGTCTCGGTCCAACGCTTGGAAAGTATTTCGCCGAGTAGATGATCCGGCCAATATTTCGACTTGAAACGGACGAACGCTTCCATGGGAGCCCTGACTGACGATCATGGACGAAACAACAGCGCCG
This sequence comes from Hyphomicrobiales bacterium, assembly GCA_028868735.1. Lineage (GTDB taxonomy): Bacteria > Pseudomonadota > Alphaproteobacteria > Rhizobiales > Beijerinckiaceae > JAJXWB01. The sequence goes on from JAGWTW010000038.1 coordinate 27,861, forward strand.
GCGTCCCTGTGTGGACGCCGGGCTTGTCGATGCGCCCCCTTTACTTCTTCAGATCGCCGAGGTTCCAGCAGGTGGATTCAACGGACGCATTGTCTTTCGTGATCGGAATCAGCGTCGTGTAGATCGAGCCCTTGGTCGAGCCCGCCTTCACGCCGGAAGAGATCAGCCATTTGACCATGCCGGCCATCTGCGCGGCCTGCGTCGGAACGTCATAGCTCAGATCCAGATCGAACGAACCGTTCTTCACCAGTTCGCATGCGCCCTTGCGCTCGCCGCCGCCCGACGTTGCAAGGAAGACCTTGCCCGTCAGTCCGGCTTCCTTGATCGCCGCAGCCGTTCCGATGTCCATCCCGTCCCAGAAGCCGACGATGCCGCACAGATCGGGATTTTGCTTCAGCACGGTCTGCGTGACCGCCTTCGCCTTCGCCGCATCCCAGTCCGCAGCCTGACTCGACACGACCTTGATTTCGGGATGCTTGGCGAGAACATTTTCGACGCCCTTCAGCGTATAGGCAGAGGCGGCTGCCGAGAGCGCGCCCTGCACGACCGCGATCTTGTTCGACTTGCCTTTGCAGGCATTGACAACGGCTTCGGTGTCTTTTTCGCCGATCTCGATCCAGTTGGCGCCGACGAAAACGTCAGAACGGTAGACGGACCCCATGTTGATCTGGATGATGTGGATGCCTTCGTCCTCGGCGCGCTTCAAGAGCTTCGCGTAGGTCTGCACGTCGGGATTGTGCACGACGATTGCGGCGGGCTTTTCGCCGATCAGCGTCGTCAACGCTTGCGCGCCGGCATTGGTGCTCCAGTTCGGATCGCGCACGATGACCTTCACGCCGTAAGGTTCGAGCTCTTTCTTCAGGCCGGCGAACCATCCCTCGGTGAGGTCGAAATTCATGGAGACTGGAATATAGCCGACGGTCTTTCCGGCCAGCGCCGCGGTGAACTGCTGCTGGAATGGTTCGTCGAGGCCCTTTTGCGCCGCCGCCGGCGACAGGGCGAACGCGGTCGCGCCAATGCCGAACGCCGCGGCTTTCAATGATTTCACGATAGAAAATGTCATCTCGTCCTCCCTTTAACGAACTATGCGCATCGTTCAGATGTCGCCTTGTTGCGCCGTTTCCTCGTTGCGCGGATTGAGAAAAGAATCGGCTATCACCGCGGCGAGCAGCACGACGCCCTTGATGAGATTCTGCGCGGAATAGGACATATCCATGATCGTCATTCCGTTGAGCAGCGTCCCGATCAGCAACGTGCCGATCACGACGTTCACCACGCCGCCGCGACCGCCGGAAAGGCCGATCCCGCCCAGCACGACGACCAGGATGACGTCGTAAATCCATGTCGAATTGTAGATGCGGGTCGGCATGGAGTTGACGGAGGCGGCCATGACGAGGCCCGCCAGACAGCCGATCAGCGCGGCGAGCACATATTCCAGTACGATGACGGGGCGTGTAGGCACGCCCGTGGCGCGCGCGGCGTTGGGATTGTCGCCGATCGCATAGACGTAGGCGCCTATGCGGGTGCGCGTCAGCAAACCGGCGACGATGACGCAGGTTATCGCGAACACGATGATCGGCATCGGGATTCCGAGCACAGCGCCTTGGCCGAGCTTTTCGAAGCCGTCGAGACCCGCGCTCCATTGAACGACGTCGAGTTTGAAGAGAAGCGCTTGTCCGAAACCGGCCAGAAACAAACCTGTCGCCAGCGTCGTGAACAGCGCCGGCACTTCCGCGTAGGCGATCAGCCATCCGTTCACGAGGCCGAACGCTACGGTCAGGAGAAGTGCGGTCGCAAGGGCGACCGGCAGAGACGATCCGTCCTGAACCATCTGCAAAACCAGGCCCGGAGGAACAGCAAGCGTCGCGATCAGGGACAGGTCGACGCCGCGGCCAATGACGACGAGCGCCATACCGAGCCCGAGAATGCCGAGAACCGCCACGTTTTGCAGCAATGCAAGCATGTTGTCTGTCGTGGCGAAGCCGTGCAGGAAAATCGCAAAGCCGGCGAACATGGCGATAAATATCGCAAAGACAATGCCTTGCTGGCTCAACCGCCCGAGTTTCATCCCTGCCGTCACTTATTATTGTTTCGTAGGACAACATCCTCCGACGACGATGGGAAAAACGCAAGCAAGATGGAATGGGGCCGTCCGCTCCGGCCTTCTAGCTGTAGCGCGGCTTACGCGATAGGCGCCCGGGCCGCCGCGTCACATGGACGCGATCGCTTCGCGGCTCGGAATGTGTCGGGAGAGGTTTGGCGCCGCCAGCAAACGTTTGTCGAGCGCGCCGATCGATCTGGCCGCTGCGTCGCAACGCGCGTGTGATGAAGCCTGCGTTCCGCTTATTCGATAATGAGAAGCCCGGAGCGAAGCACAGCGTTTGCGGCGAGGACCGCCACCACGACGACGCTGACAAACAGCCCGTCGCCGACGACATGACGCCATTTCACGCGAAATAACCGACGCATTACAGAGGCCCTTCTCGACTCCCGGCGTATTGTTTCAGCCACGTGTTAAGTCTTCATCACGTACCGGCATCATTTTGTAAGCTGAAAATAAGAAAGAATTA
>JAGWTW010000039.1 GCA_028868735.1 Hyphomicrobiales bacterium
CGGCGGCGATTTCGAAACTTCTGACAATGAGATCGCCGTCCATGCGCGCTCCGGGGCAAGCCGCTGTTGATAACAATTTTTCGCGGGGCCGGATATACGCGTCGCCCGGGGCTTGGCTAGACTGGGGCATGAAGGCGCGAAAATGCGCCATGAGGAGAAACGCCGCGATGGCCTGGTCGCCCGAACTCGAGGAACTGAAGAAACGCACGAAGCTGTCGCAGGCGATGGGCGGTCCGGACCGCGTGAAGCGCCAGCACGACGGCGGCCGCCTCACCGTGCGCGAGCGCGTCGAGCGCCTGACCGATCCCGCCAGCTTTCGCGAGATCGGCGCGCTGGCGGGCGTCGCCGACTACGACGAGAACGGAGAACTCGAGGATTTCACAGCCGCCAATTGCGTCTTCGGCCGCGCGAAAATCGAGGGGCGGCCGGTGGTCGTGGTCGGCGACGATTTCACGGTCCGCGGCGGGTCGGCCGACGCCTCGATCCGCGAAAAGCCGATGATGGCCGAAGAGATGGCGCGCGAATACCGCATGCCGATCGTGCGCGTGATCGAGGGTTCGGGCGGCGGCGGCTCGGTCAAGACGATCGAGACCAAGGGCCGCGCCAATCTGCCGGGACAGGTGGGCGAGACGCGCGCCTATCACCTGATGACGGACAATCTCGGCCACGTGCCGGTGGTCGGGCTCGGCCTCGGCTCCGTCGCAGGCCTCGGTGCCGCGCGGCTCGCCTCGACCCATTATTCCGTGATGACGAAAACCTCCGCCATGTTCGTCGCGGGGCCGCCGGTGGTGTCGCGACTCGGCCAGGAGGTCGGCAAGCAAGACCTCGGCGGCTGGGAAATCCAGACCCGCTCCGGCGCGATCGACCATGCCGTCGACACGGAGGACGAGGCTTTTGCGTGCGCGCGAAAATTCCTGTCCTATCTGCCTTCGTCCGTGCACGAACTGCCGCCCGTCACGACCGCGTCCGACGGCGCGGATCGTTCCGTCGAAAGCCTCATGAAGGCGGTGCCGCGCAATCTGCGCCAGGTCTACAAGATGCGGCCGATCATCGAGACGGTTTTCGATTCCGGCTCCTTCTTCGAAATGGGCCAGATGTTCGGGCGCTCCGTCATCACCGGCTTCGCGCGGCTCGAAGGCAGGCCGGTCGCGCTGCTCGCGAGCGACCCCTATCATTACGGCGGCGCATGGACGTCCGAAGCGTGCCAGAAGATCGTTCGCTTCGTCGACATGGCGCAGACCTTCCATCTGCCGGTCGTCTACCTCTGCGACTGTCCCGGCTTCATGATCGGCAAGCAGGCGGAGGAAACGGCGACCATCCGTCACGGCGTGCGCGCGATGGCGGCGCTGAACCAGACGACCATCCCCTGGTGCACGATCATCGTGCGCAATTGCTTCGGCGTCGCCGGCGCGGCGCACCAGCCTGCTGGGCGGCTGTCGCTGCGTTACGCCTGGCTGTCGGCGCGCTGGGGGTCATTGCCGCTGGAAGGCGGCATCGAGGCCGCCTATCGCGCGGAGATCGACGCGGCGGACGATGCAAAGGCGAAGCTCGCCGAGATCGAGGCGCGGCTCAACAAGCTGCGCTCGCCCTTCCGCACAGCGGAGAGATTCTGGGTCGAGGACATCATCGATCCGCGCGAGACGCGCAAACTGCTCTGCGATTTCGCCGGTCTCGCATATCGCGTGATCGAACCGGGCGCGCCGGCGATCGCCATGCGGCCTTAACAGAAATGAAGGCGCGCGTAACGGCTTCGTGAACAGCCTCACCGCCTCGTGAGTGGAGCGTGAGGGGGTCTTCGGGCATCCCTTTGCGGCGACGCATCGCGCGCCGCATCGAAGGGGTGGAAGACATGATTTCACGCAGACATATTCTCGCATCGATGGCGCTTGCGACGGCTTTCGGCGCGACGCTCGCGCAAGCCGCCGAGCAGAAAGCGTTCACGGACGCCGGCTTCGCCGCCGCGCAGAAGGCGGGTAAACCGATTGTCGTCGCGGTCCACGCCTCGTGGTGCCCGACCTGCAAGGCGCAGGTTCCGATTCTTTCGAAGATCGAGCAGGATCCGCGTTTCAAGAATCTCGTGGTCTTCCGCGTCGATTTCGATGCGCAGAAAGATGTGGTGAAGCAGTTCAACGTGCGCATGCAGAGCACGCTGATCGCGTTCAAGGGCGCGACCGAGACCGCGCGCTCCGTCGGCGACACCAACGCCGACTCGATCAACGCGCTCGTCGCCAAGACGCTCTGACGTCCCATGTCGGTCGCCACTCTCGGCTTCGCGTTCATCGCGGGCGTCCTTTCGGTGCTCTCGCCCTGCGTGCTGCCGCTCGCGCCGCTCGTGCTCGGCGCCGCGGCCGGCGAACACCGGCTCGGTCCGCTGGCGCTTGCCGGCGGCGTCGCCGTCTCGTTCACGGCGATCGGTCTCTTCGTCGCAACGATCGGTTTTGCGATCGGGCTCGACGGCGATGTGTTCCGGACGGCCGCCGCAGTCGTCATGATCGCGTTCGGGATCGTGCTCGCCGCGCCGCCGTTGCAGGTACGCCTCGCGGCGGCCGGCGGTCCGGTCAGCAATTGGGTCGAGAGCCGCTGGGGCGGCTTTTCGACGGCCGGTTTCGCCGGCCAGTTCGGCGTCGGCTTGCTGCTGGGCGCTGTCTGGAGCCCCTGCGTCGGCCCGACGCTCGGCGCCGCCTCGGTTCTGGCGGCGCAAGGCAAATCGCTCGGCTCGGTGGCTGCGACGATGGCGTTGTTCGGCGTCGGCGCCGGCCTGCCGCTCGGCCTGCTCGGCCTCGCGTCGCGTCAGGCGATGGCGCGCTGGCGCGACAGGCTGATCGGCGGCGGCAAGGGCGCGAAGATCGCGCTCGGAATTCTGCTTGTCGCAGTCGGCCTGGCGATCGTCAGCGGCGCGGACAAGAGCCTCGAGGCCGCAGTGGTCACCGCTTCGCCGGACTGGCTCACAAATCTCACGACCCGGTTCTGATCAGGTCGCCGGGCCTGCCCGACGGCAGTCCGAATACTTCGCGCATCGACTTGCCGGCGGCGAGGTCGCGCTCCCAGCTGGCCTCCAGTTCGATCTTGCGGCGCGCCGCGATCAGCAATGCCTCCGTGCGGGCAGGCGCGACCGCGACCAGCCCGTCGTCGTCGCCGACGATCAGATCGCCCGGCGCGATCCGGGCCGCGCCGACCGTTACGGGACAATTGACCTCGCCCGCCTCGAAGGAGGCCGGGCCGGCCGCGACCGTGTGGCGCGCGAAGGCCGCGAAATCGGTCCATTGCGCCAGCGTTCCGACGTCGCGAATTCCGCCATCCACCACCACGCCGCGCGCGCCCTTGCGCCGCAACGCGCCGCAGACGATCTCGCCGATGACCGCGACGCCGGCGCGACCGCCCGCGTCGATCACCAGGACGTCGCCGGGTCCGGCGAGGTCGGCCGCATGGAGCACGGCGCCGAAATCCGTGCCCGTGCAGCACGCCGTGACGGCCCTGCCGACCAGCGTTCCGCGGCCGGCGAACGACCGCACCGGCCGCAACGCCGGGTCGAGCATGCCTTCGCCTCCGGCGACGTCGGCGACGATCGTGGAGGGGATGTCCGTCCAGCGATCGAGCGTTTCGGCCGCCAGCGTCGCAGGCGCGGCATGGATCAGGGTCGGCATGGCGAAGTCCGTCGGTTCGAGGCGTCGCGCGCAGGCGCGCGCATCTCCAGCAATATGCGCGGCGCAGAGGGATTTCGTTAAAGAAATCGCTGAAACCATCGATTTTCGGCCCGTCCGTTAACGGGTCCGAGACATGTTGACGCCTAGAGTCGCAGGCGTCAGTCGAGTGCGTAAGAGGCTTCCCATGCACATTCAATTCAATCGGCGTGCAAGGGCGGCCGCGGCCTATGGGCCTTTCGAATCCCCTGCCCGTGCGCGGCTCGTGCTCAGCGCCGAAGCCATCGCCGCCGCAATCGCCCTGATGGCCGCTTTCTCGATGATGACCGGCCTCGTCGCCTACAAGACCTTCGGCTGCTGAGGCGGAGCGACCCGACGCGGGGTCACCGTTGCGCCGACGCGCGCGCCAGCGAACGCGCCCAGGCGAAGGCGTCGGCGATCCAGGCGCCCTTCATCATGTGTCCGTCCGCATGCAGGCAGAGCTGGATTTCGCGCCCGCTGGCGCAGGCTTTCGCGGGCCAGATCTGGCAATCGAGGCCGTCGACCGACTTTCCCAAGGGTTCTGCGGCGCAGCCGTCGAGCGCGCGCATCCGCGCGATCGAATCGCCGACATCGGACTGCCTGATGCGCCCGCCGCCGATCCAGCGGCCGGCCATCGGCACGGTTTCATCCGCCTTGCCGTGAATGTGCCTCACAGAGACCGGGCCGGTCGGGCAATCGGCGGGGATCGGATCGAGAAAGGCGCCGGCGACCGGCGCGTAGGCCGAAAAAAGATCGCCGGCCTCGCAGGCGATGCGCCAGACCATGAAGCCGCCTGCCGAAAAGCCGGTTCCGACGAGCAGCGACGGATCGACCGGAAACCGCTTCTTCACATCGGCGACGACTTCGCGCGCAAAGGCGATGTCGTCGCGGCCACGCGACAGCTGCGGGGCGGCCGACCATCGACCATCGAGCCCGTCGGGGGCGACCAGCAAGACGCCGGCCTTGGACAGCGCCGCGCCTAGATCCGCATCCGCCATCGTCTCTTTCGCCGAACTCTTGTAGCCGTGAAAGAATACGGCGACGGGCAACGGGCTCCTGCCGTCCCAGACCGCGGGCGCGCGCACGAAATACCGCCCGTGCGCGACGTCGCATGGCGTCTCGGCGTCGCACGCCTGCGCGGCCGGCGCGAAGCCTGTCGCCGCGAGAATGCTGAAGAGCGCGCCGAGAAAGATTCGTCGCATGCGCCCAAGCTCCATCAAGATCGGGCCGCATTGCTGCACATTCGCGCATCCGCGTCCATTGCCGCGCGCGCCGGGCTCACGCAATTGTGCGCCGGAGGGCCGGCCGCGGCGCTGCAAAAAGAGGCCGAATGATTGTAGTGTGCCGCGTCTCGCGAATTCGCTTCTGCCGTCGCGAGCTACGCCATATCGCCGCTCGACCGGACGTATTTCAGACCCGACGCTCTTATGACGCAGCAAATCGCCAAAAGACAGCGCGACCCACGGCTCGACTTCTTTCGCGGACTCGGGATGTTCATCATTCTGATCGCGCATATCCCCTGGAATTCCTGGACGGACTGGATTCCCGCGCGGTTCGGCTTTTCGGACGCCGCCGATCTCTTCGTCTTCTGCTCGGGCATGGCGTCGGCCATCGCATTCGCGCCGGTGTTCGATCATCTGGGCTGGCTACGCGGAGCGGCGCGCATCCTTTATCGCGTCTGGCAAGTCTATTGGGCGCATATCGGCAGCTTCTTCGTGGTGCTCGCCCTCGTCTGCACGGTCGACGCCGTGCTCGGCGGGGGCAGGTATGCTGCCGATCTGCGCATCGATCCGGTGCTCGATGATTTCAGGGCCTATGTCGGCCCGATCATGACGCTCCGCTACGTGCCGAATTATTTCGACATCCTGCCGATGTATCTCGCGATACTCGCGATGACGCCGATCGTTATGGCGCTGGAGCGCATCGGCAAATGGGCGGCGATCGCCGCGGTCCTGGGCTGCTGGCTCGCTGCGCAATTCAATCTCGTCAGCCTCACCGCCGACAGCGTCAGCGGACGCCAGTGGTTCTTCAATCCGTTCGGCTGGGAGCTCGTGTTCTTTTCGGGCTTCGCCTTCGCCCGCGGCTGGCTGCCGGCGCCGCCGCGCGACGCGCGTCTCGCGATCGCTGCGCTCGCGCTCGTGCTGCTTGCGGCGCCTGTGTCCTGCCAGACGGAATTTTCCTGCTTCGCGCTGTGGGGGCGCGCGCCCGTGCTCGGCGACGTCCACATCTGGCTCGGCCCCGCCATCGACAAGACGGCGATCGGCGCGCTGCGCTACCTGCATTTCATGGCGACGGCCTATCTGGCCTTCCTCGCCGTCGGGCCGCAAGGCCGCAATCTGCACGGCTGGCTCGCCGAACGCATACGGCGCGTCGGCCAGCAGACCCTCGCGGTTTTTCTCACGGGCCTCGTCGCCGCGCAGGCGCTCGGCATGGTTCTCGACAGGATCGGGCGCGGCTTCGTCAACGACGCCGCGGTCAATATTGCGGGTTGCGCGATACTGGTCGCCGCCGCTGCGATCGTGACCTGGTTCAAGTCGCCGCCTTGGCGCAGCCTGCCCAAACGCAGCCCGGCGTCTATCGCTCCGAAGCAAGACGCGATGCGCGAGCCTCTCGCGCCGCCGTCGATTCCGCGGCCCGAGACGGCGACGGGCGCGGGACCGGGCTGAGCCGCGATCAGGCCTCGGCGAGAACGCGCGTCGCGATAACGATCTTCTGCACTTCGCTTGCGCCTTCGTAAATGCGCAGCGCGCGTATCTCGCGATAAAGGCTTTCGGCGATATTTCCGCGCGTGACGCCGAGGCCTCCGAAGATCTGAACCGCGGAATCGATCACCTTCTGCGCTTCCTCGGTTGCGAAAAGTTTCGCCATCGCCGATTCGCGGCTGACGCGCGCGCCCTTCACGTCCTTCGTCCATGCCGCGCGATAGATCAACAACGCCGCCGCGTCGATCGACAGCGCCATGTCGGCGATTTTCGCACGCGTCAATTGGAGATCCGAGAGCGCGCCGCCAAACAGTTTGCGGCCGGTGGCGTGCTTCACCGCCTCGTCCATCGCGCGGCGCGCAAATCCGAGCGCTGCGGCGCCGACGGTGGAACGGAACACGTCGAGCGTACCCATTGCGATCGCAAATCCTCCGCCGGGCGCGCCGATGAGTTCGGCTTCACTCACCTTGACGCCGTCGAAGGCGAGCTTGCCGATCGGATGCGGCGCGATGAGGTCGATCGTCCGTGGCACCGAAAAGCCGGGCGCATTCGCTTCCACGATGAAGGCCGACAGGCCCTTCGCGCCCGGCGCTTCGCCCGTACGCGCGAAAACGACATAGAGATCCGCAATGCCTGCGTTGGAAATCCAGGTCTTTTCACCGTCGAGACGCCATCCGGCGCCATCGCGCGTCGCCTTCAGCGCGAGCGCGGACACGTCCGATCCCGCCTCCTGTTCGGACAGCGCAAAGGCTGCAATCATCCTGCCTTCGGCGACCGAAGGCAGGAAGCGGCGCTTCTGCGCATCGCTGCCGAAGAGCGAGATCGGGCCGGCGCCGAGCCCCTGCATGGCGAAAGCGAAATCCGCGAGACCGCCGTAGCGTGCGAGCGTCTCCCGGCAGACGCAAAGCGAGCGCGCATCGAGCTTGCCGTAGGGCGCGTTCGCGTCGCCGCCGGTCGCGGTCGACAGGAAGCCATCCCTGCCCATTTCGGAGACGAGGCGGCGCACGATCGCCGCCGCCGCCGCGCTCGTCTCGTCTTCGCCATGCATGGCGTGCGCGTGCGCCTTCGCCCAGGCTTCGACGCGGTCCTGCAGCGCCGCGTGACATTCCTCGAGAAACGGCCAGGAGAGGAAGGAACGGTCAGGCATGTCTGCTCCCTTCGGACAGCTTCTTCTACAGGCGGACGCCGCCGCAACAGCAGAATTTTTAGCGTCTTTGACCCAGCATTGCTATCCGCCCGCCCCGCAATGTATGAGGTTCGGGAGCGGTCGCATTCGAACGGCGGCCGATGTGGGAGAGGCGCACGTCATGCGCACGCAAGTCGTCATCGTCGGATCGGGGCCCTCGGGCCTGCTGCTCGGGCAATTGCTGCACAAGGCCGGCATAGACTCGATCATTCTCGAACAGAAGTCGAAGTCCTATGTGCTCGGACGCATACGCGCGGGCGTTCTCGAACAGGGCGCGGTCGGGCTGATCGAGGAGGCTGGCGCCGGCGCGCGCATGCGACGCGAAGGCCTGATCCACGACGGCACGGAGATCGCTTTCCGCGGCGAACGCCACCGTATCGACTTCAAGGCGCTGACGGGAAAGACCGTGATGGTCTACGGGCAGACCGAGGTCACGCACGACCTGATGGACGTGCGCGAAGCCTGCGGCGCGCCGACGGTCTACGAAGCGCTCGACGTCGCGATCCACGACGTCGAAACCGACAGTCCGCAGGTCACCTGGACGAAAGACGGCAAACCGCAGCAGATATCCTGCGACTATGTCGCCGCCTGCGACGGCTACCATGGCGTCGGCCGCCAGACGATACCGGCAGATAAGCTGAAGACGTTCGAACGCGTCTATCCGTTCGGCTGGCTCGGCCTGCTTGTCGACAAGCCGCCGCTGTCGGACGAACTCGTCTACACCAATCACGAGCGCGGTTTCGCCCTTTGTTCGATGCGGTCGCTGACGCGCAGCCGCTATTACATCCAGTGCTCGCTCGACGAACATGTCGAAGACTGGTCGGATGATCGCTTCTGGGAAGAGCTGACAAGGCGGCTCGACAAGGAAGCCGCGCGTCGGCTGCAGACCGGACCGTCGATCGAGAAGAGCATTGCGCCGTTGCGCAGCTTCGTCGCCGAGCCTTTGCGCCACGGCCGGCTTTTCCTTGCGGGCGACGCTGGCCATATCGTGCCGCCGACGGGCGCCAAGGGCTTGAATCTCGCGGCCAGCGACGTCGCCTATCTCTCGCGCGCGCTGATCGATTTCTACAAATCCAAATCGAGCGCCGGGCTCGATAGCTATTCGCAGAGGGCGCTGGCGCGCATCTGGAAAGCCGAGCGCTTTTCCTGGTGGATGACGCAGATGCTGCACAATTTTCCCGAATCGAGCGGCTTCGACCGCAAGATGCAGGCGGCCGAACTCGACTACCTCTTCGCTTCCCCCGCCGCGCAGACGGCGCTGGCGGAGAACTACGTCGGGCTGCCCTATTGAATCAGGCCGCGTCTTCGGCGGCAGGCGCGCCGACGCCGCCGAAGCGCCATTGATAGGAACCGGCGGCGCGCGGCAGCGGGCCGTCCGCGGTCTCCAGCATTTTCATCAGATGCGATTCGACTCCGCCCCAACACAAACGATAGATGTCGCGGCATAACGCGCGCGCGACATCGCCCGGCCAGTCCTGCGGCAAAAGCGACTGCGGCAATTGCGGGTCACGCAATTGCACGCGCCTGAACTCGTGCATCAACAATGTGCGGACGACGAAACATTGTTCTGGTTCGGGCGCGGACGCAGACCGCAGGATGCGCGCCACGGGCCGAAACAATTCTACGAACGCCTGATATTCGCCGGCGATCCTGTCGAGGCTCCAGCACTCGTCGACCAGCGCCTTCAGCGGCCGCGCCGATAGCGCGCCCAGCGTTTCGGCCTTCAATACGACCGCCTTGTCGTGCGCGCCGGCGTTCTGCAACAACTCGACCAGCGATTCAGTGTCGCCGGAAGGATGGGCGAAAACGCCGGGCGCGATGACGCCAAAACCCTGCCACAGCAATTCCTTGCGCAAAGCTTCGCGCGCCGGAGGCGACGGTCCGTCGGCAGGAAGAATGACGATGCGCCATTCTCCGTTCCACGGCGCCCGCGCATCCTCGTAGATTCGCTGGAACGCCGCTTCGAAGCGGCGCTTTCCCGTCGGCGTCAGACTGTAGAAGCTGCGCCGCCCGATCTGCTCCGACACGAGCCATTTTTCGCGCGACAGACGAAAGACCGCCGTGCGCACCATACGCGGATTCAGGCCGAGCGGTTCGACGAGCCGAATGAAACCGCCGAGCCAGACCGTGCCGCCATGCGGCGCGATCATGTCGCCGAAAATGGTGACGATGAGCGAATTCGCGCGTAGCGGACGGTCGGAAAGCACACGCGCGATCCATTGCGCGAGCGGCCGGTTATGCGCGGCAGCGCGTCCCTCCGATGTGGTTTTGTCTGGCCGCGCGCTCAGGTCTCGCCTCTATTTCGGACGTTTGTCGACAACGCGTTTGGCCTTGCCGACCACAGTGCGTTCGATGTTTTCCGGATCGACGACATGGATGCGCGCGCTGACGCCGACGAGCGACTTGATGTGCTGGGCGACATCGCGCCCGATGCCTTCGCGCTGCTCGATCTCGATGGCCGGCGCATCGTCCGGCTGGAGTTCAACGAAAACGTCCATCTCGTCGAGATTGTGCTCGCGCGTGACGAGGATCTGGTAATGCGCGCAGAGATGCGGATTGCGGAGCAATATCTCCTCGATCTGCGTCGGAAAGACGTTCACGCCGCGAATTATCAGCATGTCGTCGGTCCGTCCGGTGATCTTGCTCATGCGCCGCATCGAACGCGCGGTTCCCGGCATCAGACGCGTCAGGTCGCGCGTGCGGTAGCGGATGATCGGCAGCGCTTCCTTCGTCAGCGAGGTGAAAACAAGCTCGCCTTCCGATCCGTCCGGCAGGACCGCGCCCGTGTCGGGATCGACGATTTCCGGGTAGAAATGATCCTCCCAGATATGCGGGCCGTCCTTCGTCTCCACGCATTCGCAGGCGACGCCGGGACCCATCACTTCCGACAGCCCATAAATATCGACTGCGTCGATCGCAAAGCGCTCCTCGATCTCGCGGCGCATCTCGTTTGTCCAGGGTTCGGCGCCGAAGACGCCGACGCGCAGGCTCGTCTTGGTCGGCGCGCATCCCTGCCGCGCAAGCTCGTCCGCAATCGTCAGCGCGTAGGACGGCGTGCTCATCAAGACGGTCGGCCTGAAATCCTGAATCAGTTGCGCCTGCTTCTCGGTCTGGCCGCCGGACATGGGAATGACGGTCGCGCCGAGCCGCTCGCCGCCGTTATGGGCGCCGAGGCCGCCGGTGAAGAGGCCGTAGCCGTAGGAATTGAGAATGATGTCGTCCGCGCTGCAACCGGCCGCGCGCAGCGACCGCGCCATCAGGTCGGCCCAGGTGGAGACGTCGTTCTGCGTATAGCCGACAACGGTCGGCTTGCCCGTCGTGCCGGAGGAAGCGTGTACGCGCACAATGTCGCGCATGGGCGAGGCGAAGAGGCCGTAGGGATAGGTCTCGCGCAGATCGGCCTTGGTCGTGAACGGGAATCGCGCGAGGTCGGACAGCGTCTTCAGATCGTCGGGATGCACGCCGGCGGCGTCGAATTTCTTCTTGTAGTGCGGAACATTGTCGTAGGCGCGCTTCAGCGACCATCTCAACCGCTGCAATTGAAGCGCCTGCAATTCGTCGCGACTTGCGGTTTCGATCGGATCGAGCCCCGCGCGTCCTGCGCTCCCGTTCATGTCTGCCTCCCTCGTCAGCGCGTTCTTCGCGCGCATTCCTCTCGCGCGCCTTAGCTTCCGCGACCGGCCTGCCATCCCGGCTGCGCGCCGACGCCCGATTTTCCTTTTCCGCGCGCCGGCGTGCGCGGCAAGGAGAACCCTTGCGTAAAGGCGGCGCGACAGACGAGCGTGTACTTGAAGAGGGCGCCCGCCAGCGAGGCGAGAAAGCCGCCGGCGGCGGCGACCAGCGGTTGCGACGCATAGGCGCCGGCGACCGCGAGCACCAGCGCAGCCCCATGGCCGATCAGCCCGAAGTTGAAGGCGAAGGCGTCGAAGACCTGCAAGGTTCCAGACGGCGCGCCCGTCTCGCGCAAGTCGGCGCGATAGGCGCGCCAGGCGGCGTAGCGCAATGCGATCGCCACGGCGAGCGCATAACCGAACGGCGTGAGGGCCGGCCACAGGACCGCGCCGATCGAAAGCAGTCCAAAACCTTCAGCGAGCGCGGTGGCGACGATCAGAACGACGCAAGACCAGCGCCGCCAGGCGGGAATGCCGATATTGGCTTTCAGAATGCGTCCCTGAGCATAGGCGTAAACCAGGCCGAGCAGGCCTGCGACGTAAAAGAAGAGCGCCGCCTGCGTAAGGATCGCCGCCGCGCCGCAGGCGAAGACCACGGGCGCGAGCCAGGCTTCGCGCGACATCCATGAGGTCGAAGGCCGTCGAAACACATGCAAGGCGCGCCAGGGACGGCCGATCTTCAGCCATACGCAGAAGAGGCCCGCGCCGACGAGCGCCAGGCCGAGCAATTCCATGATGGGCAGGTCGAGACCGAGCGGCGTCGCGCAAGCGACAGCAGCCAGCAGGCCGGCGCCGGCGCCGCCGAGCATGAAATTCAGGGCGCCGCGAATATCCCAGTCGCCCTGCTGGCGCGGAGGAACACGGTCGAGGATGGGACGCTCGCTCTTCATGCCTCGCCTCCATCCCAGATGTAGAAGACGGACGGATCGGTGCCGAGTTCCTCGTGCATGCGGAAATGCTCGGTATCCGACAGGAGTTGCGAAATGTGGCTCGTCTCGTCGTTCACATCGCCGAAGTGCATGGCGCCGGAAATGCAGGAATTGACGCAGGCCGGCGTCACTTCGGGGTCGACGCCCGGAACCTTGCCGGTCCGTTCGGCTTCGTCGATCCGCTCCTTGCAGAAGGTGCATTTGGTCGCAACGCCGAGCTTGCCCTCGTCGAACCGCGCTTCTTCCGATTTCATCGGCGTTCCGTAGGAATAGCGCGGCTTGCGTTCGATCGAACGCGCGTCGTAGGGGCAAGCCATCACGCAATTGGCGCAGCCGATGCAGATGTCATAGTCGATCGTGACGAGACCGTCCTCGCGCTGCTTCGTGGCCGTCGTCGGGCACACATGCATGCACGGCGGATTGGCGCAGTGCATGCAGGCGACGGGCATGAACGTGCGTCGCACGTCGGGAAATTCGCCTGTCTCGAGATCGAGCACGCGACGCCATTGCACGCCGGGCGGCGTCGCATTCGCGCTTTTGCAGGCGGCCGTGCAGGTCTGGCATCCGACGCAGCGACGCAGGTCGATCGCCATCGCATAGCGCTTGCTCATGCGCTTTTCCTCACGCCTGCCGATTGCGCCATCTTGCGCACGGAGACGCGCACGATGTCGGCGCCCGAGCCCGTCGCGTCGGTCAATTCGATCGACATGGGCGCGACCGTGTTGAGGCTCGCGCGCTCCTGATCCTTGATATAGGGCGTCGCCCAATGGTCGAACTGTCCGAGAATGACGACCGTATCCGGGCGCACGCCCTTCATCAGCGCCGCCTTGCCATAGGTCGCGCCAATGTGCGAACGCACCTCGACGCGGTCGCCTTCGCGAATGCCGAGCCTGGCGGCAGTGTCGGCGTTGAGCATGACGCCGGTATGCCCGTGCAGGTTTTCCGACACTTCGTCCATCAACGCGATGCCGGCGTTTCCACCGGAATGGTATTGCATGCTCTTGGTCGTCAAAAGCCAGAACGGAAAATCCTCCGGCTTGCCGCCGGCGTTGACGAGCGCGCGCTCCCAACGGCCCGGCACGTCGTGCCAGTCGGGCAGCGCCACATATTCGGTGAGCTGGTCGTCCCACCAATGCATGTTGCGCTCATGCAGGCGGTTGCCGAGTTCGGCGCCGACGCGTTGCAGGCGCTCTTGATAGGGAAGCTCGTAGCGCAGCCCCTGACGCTCGAGCGTCGGCGTCAGATACCATTCGAGCCTAGACGCAGGTTTCGCCCAATAGCCGTGCTCCTTGAACCAGTCGAGGCCGTGACATTCCTTGCCTTCCGACAGCGTCGTCGTCGCAGCCTTGCACACGGCGTCCCAGATTTCGTCCGGTTCCGGCACGCGATCCGGCGAAAGGCTGAAATCGTAGGCCTCGCCCTTCAGCGGCGAGACCCCCGCGATGCCGCGGTTGAGCTGCGCCACATATTGCGGCAGCAAGTTCGTGCGTGCGGCGAGTTGGCCGGATATCCAGGAGAAATCGCGGGCGTCGCCCTGCGGCTCGACCGCCTTCTGGCGCAGCACCACGCCGATGTGGTCCCAGAAATGTTCCATATATTTGGTCTGACCCATGCGGATGAGCTGCGTCGATTCGAGATCGGTCGCCTCCGGCAGGATCAGGTCCGCCATGTAGTTGGTTTCGTCGATCGTGTAGACGAACGCCACCATGAACGGGAATTTCGCGATCGCGCCGGCGAGCTGTCGCGTCTGCCAGAACGAAATGGCGGGATTGGAGCGATAGACGAACCAGAGCTCCGGATAGGTCGGCGTCTTGAAGCTCCAGTCTTCAGGCAGCTCTTCCGTGAAAAGCCAGGCGAGTTGCGTCGGGCCCAGCGCCTGACTCCATCCGCCGTTGCGGCCGACGATCGGCACGAGCGTGCGATGGATGTTGCGCGTGGTCGGTTCGCTTTCCCATGAATTCTGGCCGGTCGGATTGAAGTGCTGCACCATGAAGCCGTCTTCGCCGGGCTTCACGCTGGCATGGCGGTTCTCCTGCGGGCGATTGATGCGCACGGTCGTGCCGAGCGTGCCGCCTGGATTTTCCAGCGCGCCGACGAGCGCGGCAAGAACCGTGCGCGCCCAGCAGCATTCATATGCGCCCCAACCGTTGTTGACCGATTTGCCGAGCGTGACCGCGACGGGCCGCAGGGGCAGAGTCTGGCCGTCGATCTCGATCGTCGCGCCGATCGAAGCCGCTTCCAGATATTCGCCGGCGATGCGGCGCATTGTGTCGGCCGGAACGTCGCAGATGGTCTGCGCCCATTCCGGCGAATAACGCGCCATGTGATCGACGAGCTTCTGATAGGCGGTCACGCCTTCGACGTCGGCATATTCGGTTCGGGCGGCGTCCGCGCCGACTGTGATCGCCCTTTGCACGCGATGACAGCCGTCGACCGAAGGGACAGCGCCCGGCGTATCGAATGCGACCGCGCGCGCGGCGGCGCTATCCCAGACGAGCGGCTTGCCGCTGTCCGGATCGCGCAGATAGAGGCCGTCGGGCGCGACGAGATAGGGCGACGACGTGCGGTCGCGCAGGAAGGGGACGTCGAGCTTCGCAAGCCCGTGCTCGCGCACGAGCACGTGGATGATCGCAAACAGAAACGCGGGGTCCGTCTTCGGCCGGATCGGCACCCATTCGGCCGAGCATGCGCCGGTGATGGTGAGATGCGGCTCGACATGCACGCGCTTGTAACCGCGTATGCGCGCCTCGGAATGACGGATGACTGCGGTCGGGCCGCCCGTCACTTCGACATTGGCGCCGCAGGAGATCACGTATTTGCAATTGGGCGTGTCGGCGGACACAGTGAAGGCGCGATGCCAGAACTCGCCGTAGAGGTGTTCGGAATGCGTGCATTTCACGCCCTGCCCGGAACCGAAGGAATAGTCGACCGGCCCCCAGGCGGCGAGGAAGGCGGGAAACGAACCCATGTAATTGGCGGGCGTGCCGCCGTGGCCGAAGCTCGCGGCGATGCGCGGCAACCCGGCCTCGTCGATCGGCCCCTTGGCGCGGATCGCGTTGAGCCGCGTCGCGATGATGTCGAGCGCCTCGTCCCAGGAAATCGGCTCGAAGCGCGGATCCTCGTCGATGCCCTTCTTCGGATTCGTCCGCTTCATCGGCGTGCGAATGCGATTGGGATTGTAGGTCTTCTGCACGAGGCCATAGGCCTTCACACAGGGACGCCCGCGCGCCGGATGGACGTGCTCGGCCTCGAAATTCGGCTCGATTTCGGTCGCGACGCCGTCCTCGACCTTCACCTTCAGGAAGTCGGGACCGGACACGCAATTGTAGCAGAAAGAGGCGAAACGCTGGACATTTCGGGGTGCGCCCATGGTTTCCTCCACGCACAGGCCTGCGGAACGTCGCGCGCTTGCGGCGCGTCCGTCTCCGCGAAAGTGATACGTTTTGACGCCACGAATGTCAATCGAGTGTGTTATATTGATAATGTCGTCCATTGTGCATCGCATCTATTTTTGCTGCAATGCAATGTCATTTCGAACCAGCCCCGGCCGAGGCAGTGCGAGCGCGCTCCTGACATGATACAGAAGACTTGCGATTTGCCGTATTGCTGTATCGCAATAAGCAGTCTCAGGGAGGAGAGATCCAATGAAGGACACGATCAAGCCGGGGCAATCCGCCTCGCGCCGCATCGAGGTCGATACGCCGCGCACGATCGATTTTCTCGGCGAAAATCTTCGCGTCTACGCAACACCCCAACTCGTTCTCGATTTCGAGATCGCGTGTCGCGAATTTCTGCTGGAGCACGCTGACGCAGGCGAGGATTCCGTCGGCACGGGCATCAGCTTGACGCATGGCGGCGCAACCTTGCGCGGTATGAACGTCGACATCACGGTCACTGTCGCGAAAGTGGATGGGCGACTGGTGACGTTCGATCTTCTCGCCCGCGACGACGTCGAGGAAATCAGCCGCGGCAGCCACTCCCGCTTCGTGGTCGAGGTCGAAAAGCTGCGCGGACGCGTTGCAGCGAAGGCGGCCAAGGTCGGCAAGGGCTGACGCGCCGCGCAATGGACGAACAAACGTCGCGCCCATACGAAGGCCAGACGTTCCGTTACGATGGAACGCGCGACGCGCCGCGCGCGCACGCGATCGCCGTCGAAAAGCCGATCAATATCATCTACGGCGACACGCCCTACGCCGTCATGATGACAAGCCCGGCGGATCTCGAGGATTTCGTCTTCGGTTTCAGTCTGACCGAAGGCGTCGTGGGCGGCGCGACGGAAATTCGCGCTGTCGAGATCGCGCCGCAGAACGATGGCATCGCAGCCTCGGTGGTCCTCACCCCGGACGCGCTGCGGCGGCACATGGCGCGGCGTCGAAATCTTTCCGGCCGCACGAGCTGCGGCCTGTGCGGCGTGGAATCGTTCGACCAGATTCCATCCGCCTCGGCCCGGGTCGCGGGGCGCGCGCCGGATGCGGCGGCTGTACGCAGCGCGATTGGCGTGCTGGCAGGCGCGCAGCCGCTGTTTGCCGCCACACGCGCTACGCATGCAGCCGCCTGGTGCAGCGCGGACGGCGCGACTCTCATCGTGCGGGAAGATGTCGGACGCCACAATGCGCTCGACAAGACGATCGGCGCCTGTCTGCGCGCCGCGCTCTCGCCACGCGACGGCTTTCTGCTGGTCACCAGCCGCTGTTCGTTCGAAATGGTCGAAAAAGCCGCGATCTTCGGCGCGCCGGCGCTCGTCTCGGTTTCGGCGCCGACCTCGCTGGCGATCGACCGCGCACAGACCCTCGGCGTCGCGTTGATCGCGGTCGCGCGCGAGGACAATGCGATATTGTACGTCGACGGCGCTGGCGACTGAAGCTATTCCGCCGCCGCGCGCCGGGCTTCTTCCTGGCGGCTCTCGATTTCGCGCGGCCGCAGATATTGCGCCAGGCGATCGAGGTAGAGGTAGATGACGGGCGTCGTCAGCAGCGTCAACGCCTGACTGACGATCAGGCCGCCGAACATCGCGTAGCCCAGCGGCTGGCGTATCTCCGCTCCCGTACCCGTGCCGAGCATCAGCGGGACGGCGCCGAGCAGGGCCGCCATCGTCGTCATCATGATCGGCCGGAAACGCAGGAGCGCAGCGCGCCTGATGGCTTGTTCCGTGTTCATGCCCTGGTTGCGCTCGGCCTCGATCGCGAAATCGACCATCATGATGCCGTTCTTCTTCACGATGCCGATCAGAAGAACGATGCCGATGAGCGCGATCAGGCTGAAGTCGAATCCGAACGCCATCAATGTCGCGAGCGCGCCGAGACCGGCCGAGGGCAAGGTCGAAAGAATTGTCAGCGGATGGATGAAGCTTTCGTAGAGAACGCCGAGGATCAGATAGACGACAACGAGCGCGGCGATGATCAGCAGCGGCACGGTGCTCAGCGATTGCTGGAACGCTTGCGCCGTGCCCTGGAACGTGCCGGACAGGGCCGCGGGCGGCTGCAATTCGGCGACCGCCTTGTCGATCGCCTGCGTCGCCTGCCCCAGCGCGGCGTTCGGGGCCAGGTTGAAACTGATCGTCGTCGCCGGGAACTGGCCCTGATGGGCGATGGAAAGCGGTTTTACAGGCGCCGTCGTCCACGACACGAAGGCCGACAGCGGCACCTGGTTCCCGTTGATCGGGCTCTTCAGATAAAGAAGCCGCAACGTATCTGGGTCGGCCTGCAGCGTCGGCGTCACTTCGAGAATGACGTGATAGGAGCTGGTCTGCGTGAAAAATTGCGCGACCTGTCGCTGGCCGAATGCGTCGTACAGAATGTCGTCGATCTGCTGCGGCGCGAACCCGTAGCGCGAGGCCTGATCTCGATCGATCGTCAGCGACAACGTGGCGCCGTTCATCTGCTGGTCGGTGGCGACGTCCTTCAATTCCGGCAACGTCTTCAACTTGTCGAGTATTTTCGGCGACCATTGGTTGAGTTCGCCGGAATCGGCGTCTTGCAACGTGTACTGGTATTGCGTACGCGACGGGCGACCGCCCATGCGGACGTCCTGCGCGGCTTGCAGATAAAGGCGCGCGCCTTCCACCTTCTCGAGCTTGGGCCGCAGCCGTGCGATGACCTGGTCGGCGGACGCGTCGCGCTCGGCGAGCGGCTTCAGAGTGATGAACATGCGCCCGTTGTTGAGCGCCGTGCCGCCGTTGGCTCCGATCGCCATGGCGACGCTGGCGACGGCGGGATCGGCCCGGACGATGGCGCCGAGCTGCTCCTGCAGGTTCTTCATCGCATCGAACGAAACGTCCTGCGCGGCCTCGGATATGCCGGTGATGAGACCGGTATCTTGCTGCGGAAAGAAGCCTTTCGGAATCTGTATGAAGAGAAAAATTGTGGCTGCGAATGTCGCGACAAAGCTCAACAGCGTCGCAAACCGATGGCGCAACGCGAAATCGAGACCGCGCTCGTAGGTTCGCAGCATCCCATCGAAAAAATGCTCGCTCGCCATGTAGATCCGGCCGTGCCGCGTCTGCGATTCCGGCTTGAGCAACCGTGCGGCCATCATCGGCGTCAGCGTGAGCGCGACAACGGCCGAAACGAAGATGGTCATGCTCAGCGTTATCGCGAATTCGCGGAAAAGGCGGCCGATGATGCCGCCCATCAACAGGAGAGGGATGAGAACAGCGACGAGCGAAAGCGAGATGGAGACGATCGTAAAGCCGATCTCGCCGGCGCCCTGCAGCGCAGCCTCGAACGGCTTTGCGCCTTCCTCGATGTGGCGCGCAATGTTCTCGAGCATGACGATGGCGTCGTCGACGACGAAACCGACGGATATTGTCAGCGCCATCAGAGAAAGATTGTCGAGACTGTAGCCGGCGATCCACATCATCGCGCAGGCGCCGAGCAGGGCGAGCGGCACGGTGACGCCGGGAATGAAGGTCGCCGCAGCGCTGCGCAGGAAGGCGAAGATCACCAGAACGACGAGGCCGATTGTGATGGCGAGCGTCACCTGCACGTCATCGACCGCCGCGCGGATTGTCTGCGTGCGGTCGCTGATGATCTGGACGTCGATTGCGGGCGGAATCGCAGCGATAAGGCGCGGCAGCTCCGCTTTCACGCGGTCGACCGTGTTGATCACATTGGCGCCGGGCTGCTTGAAAAGGACGAGGAAGACGCCGGGCTTTCCGTTGGACCAGGCGCGCTGATGCACGTCTTCAGGCCCGGATGCAGCGATTCCAATATCGCTTATGCGAATCGGCGCGCCATTACGATAGGCGATGATGACGTTGTTCCACTTGGAAGCGGCCAAGAGCTGGTCGTTGGCGTAAATCGTGTAACTCTTGTTCCGACCGTTGAGCGACCCCTTCGGCGCATCGACCGTCGAAATGCCGATCTGGGTCCTGATGTCTTCGAGCGACAGGTTCTTGTTGACGAGCTTGGCGGGATCGATCTGAACGCGCACCGCAGGCTTCTGCTGGCCGCCGATGAGCACTTGCGATACGCCCGAGATCTGGCTGAGCTGCTGGGCGAGCTTTGTTTCGACATTGTCGTCGACCTCGATCAGCGGCAACGCGTCCGAAGTCGCGGTCATGATCATGATCGGCGAGTCGGCCGGATTGACCTTTCGAAACGTCGGCGGAGTCGGCAGGTTTTTCGGCAGCTGGCCGCTGGCGGCGTTGATCGCCGCCTGAACGTCGTTCGCGGCGCCGTCGATGTTGCGATTCAGATCGAACTGGATGGTGATGGCCGTCGTGCCCAGCGAACTCGAAGAGGTCAATTGCGCGACGCCAGGCATCTGCGCGAATTGCGTCTCGAGCGGTTGCGCGACCGACGAGGCCATCGTCTCCGGATCGGCGCCGGGCAGGCTCGCGTTCACCTGGATCGTCGGAAAATCGACCTGCGGAAGCGGCGCGACCGGCAGAAGCGGGTAGGCGACGATACCGATGAAGGCGATACCGACCATGATGAGCGTGGTCGCGATCGGACGGCGGATGAAAGGTCCGGAGACGCCGCCGCTCATCGCGCGTTCGCTTCCTTCTGGCCGGCCGGCGCAGATTCCTGGATGACCACCGGCGCCTTGTCGAACAATCTGTACTGTCCGCCGACGACGACCTTGTCGCCCGCCGCGAGACCCGACGTCACAACCGCCTTGCCGTTCGCCTGCATGGAAACGTCGATCTTGCGGATTTCTGCGCGATTCCGGCTATCGACCAGCCATGCATAGAGGCCGTCCTGTCCCTGCTGAACTGCGACGGAAGGCGCGAGCACGACATTGTCGAGATCGCGAACGTGCAGCACGACGGTTACCGATTGCCCGGGCCATAACTTCATCTGCGCATTTTCGAATTCGGCCTTGATCTGAACGGTGCCCGTGGCGGCGTCGACCTGGTTGTTGATGACCGACAGGGCGCCCGACTGAAGAAGCGTCGCGCCGTTGCTGGTGTAGACATCTGCCTTCAACGGCCCTTTGAGACTCGCCTGCCGCACTTCGTAGACGCGATCTTCGGGCGCCGTGAAAAGGACGTTGATCGGGTCGACTTGCACAATGGTCAGAAGCGGCTGCGCGTCGGTCGCGCGGACGATATTGCCGAGATCGACCTGCCTGAATCCGATGCGCCCGGAAACAGGCGCCGAAATCTTTGCGTAGCCGAGCTGGGTTTGCGCATTTTCGATCGCGGCTTGATCGGCCTGCACCAAGGCCCGACCGGATGCGACCGTCGCTTGCTGCGTGTTGAGCTGTTGCTCCGTTGCGAACGAATTCTTGGCGAGCTAGCTGTAGCGCGCCAGATCGAGCCTGGCGTTGTTGAGCGTCGCCTCGTCCTGCGCTTTCTTGGCGAGCGCCTGATCGAGCGTCGCCTGGAACGGTCGGGCGTCGAGCTGGACGAGAAGATCGCCGGCTTTCGCCATTTGGCCTTCCTTGAAGAAGATTTTTTCGATCTGGCCGTCGACGCGCGAGCGTATCGCTACCGTGTTCAGCGCCTGCACCGAGCCGATCGACTGGATATCGACGGGAAAAGTTCCGGTGACGATCGTCGCGACGGAGACGGGGGCGGCGGGGCGCGCGTTCTGCGCCTGCTTACCCGCCTCGGCCTGATGACGCGAGCGCCAGGCATAGGCCCCCACGCCCGACAGGACGACGAGCAGCAGAATTGCGGTCGTTCTAAACCGGCCAGAGAAATCTTTCATCATTTTCTATCCGAGAACGCCGTCGATCGACTCTAGCCGAGCCTTGCGAGGTCAGGGCGAAAACGCCCACAAATCCCGAGCATATCTAGGCGCGGCGGCGCGGAGCCGCCAGCTTGGCGCGGCCGGCTCTTTGTCTCGTCTATTGCTGTTTGTTCGTCGCGAGGGGTTTCGGGCCTGCCGTCACCAGGAATCGACGAAGGCGCGCTTGCGGCCTTCGCGACGGCGGGGCGCAGGACAGGACTCGAGCCCGCGGACGATCCACCGCCGGGTTTCGACAGGGTCGATCACCTGATCGATCTCGAGCACGGAAGCGATATTGGTCGCCTTTCCGACCTCGTAGGACTTGGCGACCATCGACTGGAACAGCTTTTCGCGATCGACCGGATCGGCCACGGCCTCGAGCTCCTTGCGGAAGCCGAGCCGCACCGCGCCTTCGAGCCCCATGCCGCCGAATTCGCCGGTCGGCCATGAAATGGTGAAGCACTGGGCGTGAAAGCCGCCGCCGGCCATGGCCTGCGCGCCGAGCCCGTAGCCCTTGCGCAGGACGATCGTGAAGTAGGGAATGTCGATATTGGCGGCGGCGACGAACATGCGGCAGACGTGGCGCACGAGCGCCGTCTTTTCCGCTTCCGGCCCGACCATGAATCCCGGCGTGTCGCAGAGCGAGACGATGGGCAGGTCGAAGGCGTCGCACAATTGCATGAAGCGCGCGGCCTTGTCGGCGGCGTCCGAATCGATCGCCCCGCCGAGATGTTTCGGATTGTTGGCGATGAGGCCGAACGGCCGGCCTTCGATGCGCACCAGCGCCGTGACGATTCCGACGCCGAAGGCCGCGCGCAACTCGAGCACGGACCCTTCGTCGGCGAGCGCCTCGATCACGCTGCGGATCTCGTAGACGCGCAGACGGTTTTCAGGGATGGCGCGCCGCAGCAGCCGCTGGTCCGGCGCGCGCCAGTCCGCGACCGCGCCCTGAAAATAGGACAGGTATTTTTTCGCCGCGGCGCACGCATCGGATTCGTCTTCGACCAGCACGTCGATCACGCCGTTCGGCGCCTGCACGCTGGTCGGTCCGACCTCGTCCGGATGATAGACGCCGAGGCCGCCGCCCTCGATCATGGCGGGACCGCCCATGCCGAGGCTCGTGTCCTTCGTCGCGATGATGACGTCGCAGCAGCCGAGCAGCGCCGCATTGCCGGCGAAGCAACGACCCGACACCACGCCGACCAGCGGCACGAGGCCGCTCAGCTTCGCGAACTGGGCGAAGGTCGGCACGTCGAGCCCGGTGACTCCCAGCCGTTCCGTATCGCCGGGACGGCCGCCGCCGCCTTCGGCGAACAGCACGATCGGAATGCGCTGACGTTCGGCTATGGTGAACAGGCGGTCCTGCTTCTTGTGATTGCGCTGCCCCTGCGTGCCGGCGAGCACCATGTAATCATAGGCGACGACCATGCAGCGCGCGCGGTCGGCGTCGAACCTGTCGCCATTGACGGTGGCGAGGCCGGCGACAACGCCGTCGCCCGGCGTGTTGCGGATGAGATCGTCCAGCGAGCGGCGCGCGCGCTGCGCAGCGATGGCGAGCGATCCGTATTCGACGAAGCTGCCGGGATCGGTGAGAGACTCTATGTTCTCGCGCGCGGTGCGGTGGTTGGTCTTGCGGCGTTTGGCGACGGCGTCCTGCCGGTTCTCGTCGAGGCCGAAGGCCTGGCGTTCGCGCATCTCCCGAAGGTCTGGGCGGATTGCGTCGAGGTCGACATCTTCGACGGTCTGCGTCGCCGCGCCGGCGACGTCAGCCGGCTCGATGAAGAGGATCGGATCGTCCTTGTAGAGCGTGTCGCCCTTGCGGCCGCGGATTTCGCGCACGACGCCGCCCTGCGGCGCGACGACGAGATGCTCCATCTTCATCGCCTCGAGCACGGCGATCTGCTGCCCGACGCGTACGCGGTCGCCTTCCGCGACGTCGACCGAAACGATTGTGCCGAGCAGCGGCGCATCTATCGAGACCGTTCCTTCGGGACCCGCATGCGTCGGCGCGCGGCCCGCCGGCGCATCGCCCGACGCGGCCTCGAAATAGTAGCGACGATGATCCTGTCCGGCCGCGTCGATAAGGTCCGGCAGACGCGTTTCGATGAAACGCGTGTCGATCCGATCGGCGAGAAAATCGGGATGGCCGAGAATCGCCTGCAGAAACCCTGCATTCGTCTCGACCCCGGCGATCCGGAATTCGCCGAGCGCGCGCGACGCCTTCGACGCCGCGGCGGCGAGGCGTGGTTCGTGCGTATGGACGATCAGCTTGGCGATCAGCGAGTCGAAAGCGGCGCCGGTGCGATAGCCGGCGTAGCCGAACGTATCGACGCGGACGCCGGGGCCGGAAGGAATGTCGAAGGCGACGATCGCGCCGCCCGCGGGCGCCGCCTCGCCGGCCGCATTCATCGTCTCGAGATTGACGCGCGCCTGCAGCGCCTGACCGCGTGGCGCGCGATCCTGTGCAAGGCCCAGTTCGCCGAGCGCAGCGCCGGCGGCGACCCTGATCTGCGCGGCGACGAGATCGACGCCGTAGATTTCCTCTGTGACGGTGTGTTCGACCTGGAGCCGCGGATTGGCCTCGATGAAGGCGTAGAATGCGGACTGGCTGTTGTCCCGGGCGTCGACCAGAAATTCGAACGTGCCGAGATTGTCGTAGGCCGCCGCTTGCGCGAGCGCGAGCGCGGAGCTGACGATTTTTTCACGCAGGGCCGGCGTGAGAAATGGCGATGGCGCGATTTCGATCAGCTTCTGGTTGCGGCGCTGGATCGTGCATTCGCGCTCGCCGAAATGCGTGAGGCCGCCATGCGAATCGCCGAGGATCTGGATCTCGATGTGCCGCGCGCTTTCGACAAGGCGCTCGGCATAGAGCGAGCCGTCGCCGAAAGCGGTCGCGGCCTCCGACTGGCAGCGCGCGAAGGCGTCCGCCGCGTCTTCGGGTCTGCGCACGACGCGCATGCCGCGGCCGCCGCCGCCAGCGATCGCCTTCAACATCAGCGGCGCGCCGCCGAGCTCGTCCAGAAAGGCGACGACGTCTTCGGGCCGGTGCGCAGCCGCGCCCTCGATCACGGGAACGCCGACGTCTTGCGCAAGCGCCCGCGCGCGCATCTTGTCGCCGAAGAGATCGAGCGCCTCCGGCGTCGGTCCGACGAATTTCAGGCCAGCCTCGGCGACAGCCCGCGCGAAAACCGCATTCTCCGCCAGAAAGCCGTAGCCCGGATGGATCGCCTCGCAGCCTGTCTCCTTCGCGATGGCGATGATGCGCGCGCGATCGAGATAGGCCGGCACGCCGGAGCGGCCGAGCGCATGCGCCTCGTCCGCCTTGCGCACATGGAGGGATTGCGCATCGTCGTCCGAATAGACGGCGACGCTCGCAATCCCGAGCGCCGCTGCCGCGCGCGAAATGCGGATGGCGATTTCGCCGCGATTGGCGATCAGGATCTTCTTGAACATGCGCTCAGTTTACGCGCCGGTCCTTGCCCGCCCAATAGGGTTCGCGCAATTCGCGCTTCAATATCTTGCCCGAGGGGTTGCGCGGCAGGGCCTCGATGAAATCGACGGAACGCGGCGTCTTGAAGCCGGCGATGCGCGAGCGCGCGAAGGCGATGATCTCGTCGGGCGTCGCCTGCGCGCCGGGTTTCAGCGCGACCACCGCCTTGACCGCTTCGCCCCATTTTTCGTCGGGAACGCCGATGACCGCGACTTCGGCGACCGCCGGATGGCCGAAGATCGCGTTCTCCACTTCCGCCGGGTAGATGTTTTCCGCGCCGGAAATGATCATGTCCTTGACGCGGTCGTGCACGTAGACGTAGCCGTCCTCGTCGAGATAGCCGGCGTCGCCCGTGCGCAGCCAGCCGTCGGCCGCCATCGTGCGTCTGGAGGCGTCCGGCAGGTTCCAGTAACCCTTCATGTTCATGAGCGAGCGCGTGGCGATTTCGCCGACCTCGCGCGGCGGCAGGCGGTTGCCCTCGGCGTCGAGAATGGCGATCTCGACGCCAGGGAGCGGCTTGCCGGCGGAGCGCATGCGTTCGGACCCCTCAGGCGAATGATCTTCCGGCTCGAGCGCGACGATCGTGCCCGTCGTCTCGGTCATGCCGTACATCTGCACGAAGCCGCATTTGAAAACGTCCATGCATTCGCGCAGGAGATCGAGCGGAATGGGCGAGGCGCCGTACATCATGTATTTCAGGCGCGAATAGTCGACGTTGCGCGCCTGAGGCAGCCGCACGATGAACTGCATCGCCGCTGGGACGAGAAACAGCTTCGAGACCTTGTGTTTCACGAAATCGTCGAGCACGGCCATCGGATTGAACTCGCGCGCGATCACCGATTTGCCGCCGTTGTAGGACGCCCAGACGAGCACGCCCGACCCGCCGATGTGAAAGATCGGCATCGGAATGTACCAGACGTCGTCGGGCGAGGCCTTGTTCCATTCGCGCATATCCGAGGAATCGCGTTGGCGCAGGCCGAGCAGATTGTGGTTGGTGAGCATCGCGCCCTTCGGATGGCCCGTCGTGCCGGACGTATAGAGCTGGATCGCGACGTCGTCCTCGCGCTCCTTTCGTCCGCATTCGGCGTCGCTCTGCGCGTCCCGCCATCCGGCGAAATCCTGCCATTCCGGCGTCGCGCCTTCCATCACGACGATATGGCGGACGGTTTTGAGATCGCCTGCGAATGCGCGCAGACCGTCTGCGAATTCCGCGCCGACGAACAGAATCTCCGCTTTGCAGTCGTTGACGATATACGCCATTTCCGGCGGGGCGAGACGCCAGTTGACGGGCGCGAGGATCGCGCGCGCTTTCGCTGCGCCGTAGAACAGTTCGAAATAGAAATCGCTGTTCTTGCCGATATAGGCGATGTGTTTCTGCGGCTCGACCCCGAAGGCGACGAGACCGTTGGCGACCTGGTTGGTGTGGCGGTCGAAGTCGCGAAAGGTGGTGTCGCGCCCTTCGAAATGGACGCCGATCGCGTCGCCCCGCAGCGCGGCATTCTTGCGCGCGATGTCGCCGAGCACGGCAGGCGCGAAATCTTCCGTGAACATGCCTTGTTTCTCCGGTCAGAGGCCGATGACGACCTTGGCGATAATGTCGCGCTGAACTTCGGACGTGCCGCCGAATATGGTGTATGCGCGGCCGTTGAGATATTCGGGCAGAGCCGTGATCGCATCTTCCTCGAGCGGCAGCGGCTCGTTGAGTTCGTACAGCGGACGGCGCGGCTCCCAGACGAGCGCGTCCTCGCCGAGGACGTCGACCGCGAGCGACGTGATGGCCTGTTTGATTTCGCTGTTGCGGAGCTTTGCGAGCGAGGACGAGACCGATCCCGGATTCTGCCCGGTCTGAAGGCTCGACATGATGCGCAGCTCGGTCATCTCCAGCGCGTCTATGTCGATCTCGACCTGCGACAGGCGCAGCGAGATTGCGGGATCCTCGATGAGCGGGCGCTCGCCGTCGCGATAGTGCGCCGCGATCTTTTCGACGTGGCGCAAGGCGCCGCGCAGGCGCCCGGACGACATGGCGCCGCCGCGTTCGAATTCCAGCAGATATTTGCCGTAGGACCAGCCCTGCCCCTCGGCGCCGACGCGGTTGGCGACGGGCACGCGCACATCGTCGAAAAAGACCTGATTGACCTCGTGGTCGCCGCCGATCGTCAGGATCGGCCGCACGGATATGCCGGGCGTATCCATGTCGATCAGGATGAAGCTGATTCCGTCCTGCTTCTTGCCTTCGTCCGAGGTGCGAACGAGCGCGAACATCCGGTTGGCGTAATGGGCGTGCGTCGTCCAGATTTTCGACCCGTTGATCACGTAATGATCGCCGTCGCGCACCGCGCGCGTCTTGAGCGACGCCAGATCGGAGCCGGAGCCCGGCTCCGAATAGCCCTGACACCAGTAGTCTTCGGCCTTGAGGATGCGGGGCAGATAGAAATCCTTCTGCGCCTGCGTGCCGAATTTCATGATGACCGGCCCCACCATGCGCAGGCCCATCGGCGTGACCGATGGCGCGCCGGCGAGCGCGCTTTCGACCTCCCAGATGTAGCGCTGCGCCAGCGTCCAGCCCGCGCCGCCATATTCCTTCGGCCATAGCGGCGCCGCCCAGCCCTTCGCATAAAGCAGCTTTTGCCAGTGATTGCCGACCGGCGGATCGGAAAACACGCTGGGCGTCAGCGCGTGCGAACGCTTGATGTCCGGCGTCAGGTGCGCGGCGAGAAAGGCGCGCACTTCATTCTGGAACGCGATTTCGTCCGGCGTGAAGGCAAGCTCCATGGAAATCCTCCCCTAGGCCGCGCGCGCTGCGGCCGAGAGCGCCGCGTGACGACGCAGATGCCGGTCGGCGCCGCCGACGATAGCCTCGAGCGCGACGACGCGCTTCAGATACATGCCGATGTCGAGTTCGTTGGTGACGCCCATGCCGCCATGCAGCTGGATCGCCTGTTCCGCGACGAAGCGCGCGGATTTCGCGATCTTCGCCCATGCGCCGGAAATCGCGCGCGCGCGCGCGCCGGCATCGGCGCTGTCGGCGTAGAGGGCGGCGCGCAAGGCCATCGAACGGCCTTCCTCGCACTGGATCGACATGTCGGCGATGCGATGGCGCAACGCCTGATTGACGGCGAGCGGCTTGCCGAACTGGATGCGGATTTTCGTGTAGTCCACGGTCGCCGCCGTCGCGGCTTCCATGAGCCCGACACATTCGGCGCACCAGGCGGCGATCGCCTGATCGACAGCGCGGTCGAGCGCTTCGAATGCATTTTCGTTCGCGCCCAGCAGCGCATCCGCCGGCAATTCGACATCCTTCAATTCAATGCGCGAGGCCTGGCCGCCATCGACCGTCGCGTGAGACAAGACGCGCAATCCGCGCGCATCCGCCGGTACGAGGAAAAGGCCGATTCCGCTGCGGTCGCGGAGGGATCCGGCGATACGGGCCGAGACGATGAAGCGATCCGGGGCAGCGCCGAGGACCCCGATCTTGTCGCCCGACAGACGCCAGCCGCCTGCCGTTCGGGCGGCCTGCGTCGCGACATGCGCGCGGTCGTGGCGCGCATTCTCCTCCGCATGGGCGAGCGCCGGCTTCGCCATTCCCGTCGCGAGCGCCGGCAGCAAAGCCGCCTTTTGAGCGTCCGAACCGATGGCCGCGACAAGCCCGCCGCAGAGCACGATGCGCGGCGCGTAGTCCGTCGAGGCGAGATGACGCCCGAAGGCTTCGGTCAGGATCGCGACGTCCACCGCGCCCTGCCCCAGACCATCGTGCGATTCAGGCAAAGGCATAGCGAGCCAGCCGAGTTCCGCCATCTCAGCCCACAGGTCGCGCGCGTCCTTCTTCTGCGCGCGGGCCGCGAGAAGATTGTTCGCGCTCTCCGACAGGAGCCTTTGTTCGTCGGAATAGCCGAGATTCATGCGTCAGGCCTTTTTGTTGACGGATGGATGGAGGCCGGACGGATCGACCAGCATTCCGAACTGCATCATGTTGTGCGCGTGACAGAGATGATGCAGGCCGAAGGCCTGCTCGATCGCATTGTTCTGCCCCATGATGTCGAGCGTGCGGTTGACCGCCTCCTTCACCGTTTTGACGGCGAAGCTCGGCCGGCTTGCGATCTTTTCGGCGAGCGCCAACGTGAAACGCGACAGGTCGGCGCGCGGCGTGACATGGTTTACCATGCCGCACGCGCGCGCCTCCTCGGCGCTCCAGGATTCAGCGGTCCAAAGCAGTTCCTTGGCCTTGCGCGGACCGAGCTCCCAGGGATGCACGAACCATTCGACGCCGCAGACGCCCATCGTCACCACCGGATCGCAGAATTGCGCATCCTCGCTCGCAACGATGAGATCGCAGGCCCAGGCGAGCATCAGCCCGCCGGCGATGCATTTGCCCTGCACTTCGGCGATCGTCGGTTTCGACAGGTTGCGCCAGCGGCGGGTGTTCTGAAGGTAGATTTCCTGCTCGCGCGCATAGCGGCCCTCGGCGCCGGGCGCAGCGAACTGGCCCCAGGTCGACACGACCGGGAAATCCTTGCCGAGTTCCTTCTGCGTCTTGTCGCGCAGGTCATGGCCGGCCGAAAAATGCGGGTCGGCGCCGGCGAGAATGATCGCCTTGACGTCGTCCTCGGCGACCGCGCGCGAAAAGGCCGCATCGAGATCATAGGTCATGTCCAGGTTCTGCGCGTTGCGCGCGTCCGGCCTGTTCATGACGATGCGCGCAACGCCCGGCGCAGGCTTCTGATAAAGAAGTGTGTCGTAATTGTCCGGCATGGCTGGCGCTCCCGGGAAAAGCGGGCCGACGCGACGCCGGCCCGCGATTGGCGACTTATTTGAACTTCTGGTTGGTTGCGATCGTTTTCCAGCGCCCGTTCTGCACCTGACCGACGAGCAGCGCTTCCGCGCCGAGATGATTGGTCTTCGAGAACTTGATCGGCGCCTGACCGAAGATGTCCTGATAGCCCTGCCCCGATTCCATCGCCGCAATCAGCGAGTCGGTGGTGAGGTTCTTGCCGGCGAGACCCGCGAAAAAGGCGAAGGTCATCATGCCGTTGTAACCCGCCGTCGTTTGCAGGTTGGGCGCGACGCCGAACATCTTCTTGTAGGCTTCGATGTATTCCTTGACCTTTCCGGTCGAGGTGTCTTCGTAGAAAATCTCGAGCTGGCCGACGCCATAGACGCCTTCGGCAAGCTCTTTGCCGAGATCGACGAGATCGGGCACATAGGTCGGCGAGAAGGCGACCCAGATCGGCTTGAAGTCGATCTTGCTGGCGGCCGCAAGGATCGCCACGGACTCACGCACGACCGAACCCAGCGAGACGAAGTCGCATCCGTCCGCCTTCATGCGCGCGACCTG
>JAGWTW010000168.1 GCA_028868735.1 Hyphomicrobiales bacterium
GGCACCAAGGGCGTCTCCACCTCGCAGATGGGCGAGGCGGTGCTGAAGGAAGTGCAGGCGCTGCACGGCTGATCGCCGGACACGTTGTAGGAAATAAAAAATGCCCGGCGCGAGCCGGGCATTTTTGATTCGAGAGTTAGGCCGCGATCAATACAGCGGGAACCCGGTCGGGTAGCCGCCGAGATCGTAATTGTCGGACAGCGGGTTGCGACCCATGTTCAGCCGGTCGATGGTGCGGCCGTAATGATAACCGGGCGCCAGCGCGTAATCGGTGAACTTGCGGTCGCCGGGCAGCACCTCGGTGCCGCCGTCCAGCCACGAGCGGCGGGAAATGAAGACGCGGGTGCGCGGGCCGGACCGATAGGAATAGTTCACGCCACGGCCATCGCGGGAAGCCACCACGGTCTGCTTCTTCTTCGGCGCGGCATTCGCCTCGCTGGTGCCAATCCCCACAACAGCGGCCACCGCCAGCGTCGCCAGTGCGGCCGCCATGACGTTGGTGCGCATCATTTTCAAAACCATCGTGCCCTCGCGAATTCCTGAGTTGAGGACAATTTACCTGTTCCGGGGGCGCCGCCACAAGGTGAATTGGGCCACAGTCGGACTGAATAACTTCGGCGCAGGCGAAAATGTTTCAAAAGGTCAGCAATTTACCGGCCTCCACCCCATATGGCTGGAGGAGGCGGCGGAAGCCCCGTGCCTCCGGTGAGGCGCAGGCCCGGCGTTCATCCGCCGCCTGTTGTATTCATGGCGTTGTATTCACGGCGTTTTTCGCATAGATACCCGGCGTTACCGCCCCGTGCAGACCGCCGGGCGGTATGATCCTTTGGAGAATCAAAATGGGTTTCAAGGTCGCCTGCGTGGGAGCCACCGGCAATGTGGGCCGGGAAATGCTCAACATCCTGGACGAGCGCGCCTTTCCAGCCGACGAAGTGGTCGCGCTGGCGTCGCGCCGCAGCCTCGGCACGGAAGTGTCGTTCGGCGACCGCACCCTGAAAGTCAAAGCGCTGGAGAACTACGATTTCAGCGACGTCGATATCTGCCTGATGTCGGCGGGCGGTGACGTGTCGAAGGAATGGTCGCCGAAGATTGCCGCGCAGGGCGCGGTGGTGATCGATAACTCCTCGGCATGGCGTTACGATTCCGACGTGCCGCTGGTCGTGCCGGAAGTGAACGCCGATGCGGCTGCGGGCTACACCAAGCGCGGCATCATCGCCAATCCGAACTGCTCGACCGCGCAGCTCGTCGTCGCGCTGAAGCCGCTGCATGACGCCGCCACGATCAAGCGGGTCGTCGTCTCGACCTACCAGTCCGTCTCCGGCGCAGGCAAGGAAGGCATGGACGAACTCGACCGCCAGACCAAGGCGCTCTATTCGCTCGGCGAGGTCGAGACCAAGAAGTTCCCGAAGCGCATCGCCTTCAACCTCATTCCGCACATCGACGTCTTCATGGAAGACGGCTTCACCAAGGAAGAGTGGAAGATGATGGCGGAGACGAAGAAGATTCTCGATCCGAAGATCAAGCTGACCGCGACCTGCGTGCGCGTGCCGGTCTTCATCTCGCACTCGGAAAGCGTAAACGTCGAATTCGAAAAGCCGATCACGGCCGACGAGGCGCGCGACATCCTTCGCGAGGCGCCGGGCGTGCTGGTGATCGACAAGCGCGAACCCGGCGGCTACATCACCCCGCACGAAGCGGCCGGCGAGGACGCGACTTATATTTCGCGCATTCGCGAGGACGCGACTGTCGAGAACGGCCTCGCCTTCTGGTGCGTCTCCGACAATCTCCGCAAGGGCGCGGCGCTCAACGCCGTGCAGATCGCCGAGGTTCTGGCCAACCGCAAGCTCATCGCGCCGAAGAAGAAGGCGGCGTAATAGTCGCTTCGATCGCGTCGGCGTGAGGCGTTTTACAGCTATGTCATGACTTACGCCGTCAAGGAAACTTTCCGCACGTTGCAAGGCGAAGGCGCGCAGGCCGGCAGGCCCGCCGTCTTCTGCCGCTTTGCGGGCTGCAATCTCTGGTCCGGCCGCGAGCAGGATCGCGGCGACGCGGTCTGCCGCTTCTGCGATACCGATTTCGTCGGAACCGACGGCGAAGGCGGCGGCAAATTCGAAACGCCCGCGGCGCTGGCCGTCCACATCGCCGCTACCTGGGGATCGGGGCGCGAAAATCGCTTCGTCGTCTTCACCGGCGGCGAGCCGCTGCTGCAACTCGACGACGCCCTCATCGCGGCCGTCCATCGCCAAGGCTTCGAGATCGCCGTGGAGACGAACGGAACGATCGCCGCGCCTGCGGACATCGACTGGATCTGCGTGAGCCCGAAAGCCGGCGCGGATTTCGTGCAGAAGCGCGGGCACGAACTGAAGCTGGTCTGGCCGCAATCCGGATTCGATCTCGACGAGCTCGCGCGGCTCGACTTTCGTAATTTCTTCCTGCAGCCGATGGACGGCCCGGAGCGCGCCGCCAATACGCAGGCGGTCGTCGCGGAATGCCTTGCGCATCCGCGCTGGCGCCTCAGCCTGCAGACGCACAAACTGATCGGCATTCCCTGATGTTCGAACTCTCGAAAAAATTTCGCTTCGACGCCGCGCACACATTGCAGCGAAAGGTCGACGCCGGACCGAGCCGCCGCATCCACGGCCATTCCTATTGCGCCGAGATTACCGTACGCGGCGAACGCGACGCGCGCGGGATGGTGATCGATCTCGGCCTGCTCGATCGCGCCATGGCCGACGCGCGCGAGAATCTCGACCATCACTTCCTCGACGAAATCGCCGATCTCGGCCCCGCGACCATGGAAAATCTCTGCGTCTGGATCTGGCGGCGGCTCGAAAACGCCTGCCCCGGCCTCTGCCGCGTGACCGTCTCGCGCGAAAGCGACGGCTCGGCCTGCGCTTATTTCGGGCCGGCCTAGGGCGCGCCCCTGCCATTTCGGCGGCGTTCCGAGCGCTTGCGTCCCTCGCACGCGCGCGCACAATACGCTCGTCAGGAGGATCGCATGACGACGAAAGCGAAAGCAGCGAAGAAGGTGCCGGCGAAGAAATCGAAGAAGCGCGACATGGACGGGATCATGGCGCTCGACCTGCCGTTCGCGACGCCGACGCCGGACGTGAAGGCCTATTTCGACAAATGCACGGAGAAGATCGGATTCGTGCCTAACGTTCTGCTCGCCTTTGCGCACGACATGGCCAAATTCAACGCCTTCTCGACCTATTACAACGATCTGATGCTCGCGCCTTCCGGCCTTTCCAAGCTCGAACGCGAGATGATCTCGGTCGCCGTCTCGTCCGAGAACAAGTGCTTCTACTGCCTCACCGCGCATGGCGAAGCGGTCCGCCGCATGTCCGGCGACCCGAAGCTCGGCGAACTGCTCGTGATGAACTATCGCGCCGCCGATCTGCCGGCGCGCCAGCGCGCCATGCTCGATTTTGCCGTGAAGCTGACGAACGAGCCCGAAAAGATAGAGGAGCACGACCGGCAGGCTTTGCGCGCAGCCGGCTTCGGCGAACGCGACATCTGGGACATCGCGGCGATCGCCGCCTTCTTCAACATGACGAACCGGCTGGCGGCGGCCGTCGACATGCGGCCGAACGACGAATACCACGCCGCGGCGCGATGAGGTCAGAACAGGTCGATCTGCAGGTCGCCATTCACCAGGGCCACATCGGCGGGGAACACCGTCACCTCGGTCGTGCGTTTGTGCGCGCAGGCCGCCAGCACCAGTTCGCGAACCGGTTCTGCAAACTTTCGTCCATTGGCGTTCGGCTTGATGAGGATCACGCCCGGCGACTTGTCCGGCGCGTTCACATTGTCGAGCGCGAGTTCGATTTCGACCGGATCCCTGAAGCCGGCCCGACGCAAGGCGGCGGCGACGCCGTCCGCGGTCGCCTTCTCGTCATGCCGGTATTGGACGCGAACAGCGATCGTCGTGTTGCTCGCATCGAAGGTGACCGCGGACGGATCGCAGGGCGGCGCGGATTTCCGGCCCGTAGCGCCGCCGTCGGTCGACGACCGACCGAACGCGGCGTTGATGGCGTTCAGGAGATCGCCGCCATGCGTGACGACCGCCGTCGCGCTGGTCAGCAAGGTGGTGACGGTGCCCAGCACGATCACGACTTTTTTCGTAACGCCCGTGGCGTCTGCGTTCGGCGTCGGCGGTTCCGCCGCTGGCGGTTCGACTGAACTCATCGGCGGCCCCCTGCTCGATCGATGAGATATTTGTTTCGCGACGCGTCGTCCGAACGGTCGGGGACGCGTAAGCTCGACTAATCTGCTCCCTTCGCGATCCGAGGACAATGCCCCGCAACCCCTATTATTCCGGTCCGCCGTCCGATCATTTCGACGGCGAGCGATTCTTCCTTCCCGGCGGCAAACGGACCGACAAATCGCGCGCCGATCTCGCGCGCTGGCAATTCGGCGAGCGCAACCGGCCGGCCTGGCCGAAGCAATTTCCCGCCGGTCCCCCGGACAGGCCGCCGCCCCGCGTCGACGGCGCGCGCCTGCGCGTGACGCATGTCGGACACGCGAGCTTCCTCGTGCAGACGCAGGGCGTGAACCTCTTGATCGATCCGGTCTGGTCGCAGCGCGCGAGCCCGCTCCAACGGATCGGGCCAAGGCGCGTCAACGCCCCGGGACTCCTGTTCGAGGACCTGCCGCCGCTCGACGCCGTTCTCGTCTCCCACAACCATTACGACCACATGGATTCGGCCACCCTGAAACGTCTCGCCGCCGCGCGGCCCTGCCCGGTGCTGACGCCGCTCGGCAATGACGCGATCCTCCGCAAGATCGACAGGCGCATCGAGGCGCACGCCTTCGATTGGGGCGAGGTCGCCGACATCGGGCCGGTGCGCGTACATTTCGAGCCGGCTCAGCACTGGTCCGCGCGCCGGCTCAGCGATCGACGCATGGCGCTCTGGTGCGCTTTCGTGATCGAGACCGGCGCGGGCAAGCTCTACCATATCGCCGACACCGGCTACGGCGACGGCGAAATCTTCCGCGCGCTGCACCGCAAGCACGGAGCGATGCGGTTGGCGCATATTCCCATCGGCGCCTACGAGCCGCGCTGGTTCATGCGCGACCAGCACATCGACCCGGAGGAGGCGGTCCGGATTTTCCAGGACATCGACGCCGGTCAGGCCATCGGCCATCACTGGGGAACGTTCCGCCTGACGGACGAGGCGATCGACGAACCGCCGAGGCGCCTCGCGGTCGCGCTGGAGCGCGCGGGCGTCGAGGCCGAGAGGTTTCGCGCGAGTCGTCCGGGGGAAGTCGTCGAGATCGGGTGACGATTCGTATTTCTTTGCGACTAAGTATTGAATCTTTCGGCTCAAACGGCTCGATGATCTTCTATGCCAAGCGATACAGAATCCGGCCCGAAGCGAAGGGGACGTCCTCGCGGTTTCGTTCCCGAGGAGGCCCTTGAAAAGATGACGCCCGTCTTCGCGCGCAACGGGTTCGATGCGGCGTCCCTCGACGACCTCGGAGCGGCCGCCGGGCTCAATCGGCCCAGCCTTTACGCGGCCTTCGGCGACAAGACGGAGCTGTTTATCGGCGCTTTGCGGCGCTACGCCGAGCGGCAAACCTCCGACTGGATTTCCGTACTAATTCGCACAGAACCGATCGAGGAGCGGCTGACGGCTGTCTTTCGAGACGCGGTAGCTGCCTATTGCGCGGCGCCGGACCGCCCTGGCTGCCTCCTGCGCGTCATCGCGACCGCCGCCGCGTCGGGCCATCCCCGGATCGCCGCCGCCGCCAGCGCGGCGCGGCGCCGGCAGGACGACATGTTCGAAGCCGCCTTCGCCCGCTGCGTCGCCGCGCGCGAACTTCCCGGCGATCCGCCGCCAGCGACCCGCGCGAGGCTCGCCATGGCGGTGCTCGATACGCTCTCCCTGCGTGCGCGCCTCGGCGAGCCGCCCGATGACCTCACGTCCTTCGCACAGGATTCGCTGGCGCTCGTTTGCCGGATCTAGCCGACGAGCGTCGCCAGCGCCGGCAGCACATCCGCAGGCGCGCGCGCGAGAACCGCGGCGCCGGCCTCTTCGAGTTCGCGCGTCCCGCCATAGCCCCAGAGCGCGCCGATGGTCGGCAGACCGTTTGCGCGCGCGCCGATCACGTCGTGCCTGCGGTCGCCGATCATCACGGCGCGCGCCGGATCGACGCGCGTCTCGCGCAACACATGCGCGAGCAATTCGGTCTTGTGCATGAGCGACCCGTCGGCCTCCGCGCCATAAACCTCGCGAAAAAACCGATCGAAGCCGAGATGGCCGATGATCTGTCGCGCGAACGCCCGCAGCTTCGAGGTCGCGACATAGAGCGCCCAGCCCTCCGCCTGCAGCCGCTGCAACACGTCCGCCATCCCGTCGTAGACGCGATTGCCGGCGAGCCCGACCTCGGCGTAGCGCGCGCGATAGACCTTTTGCGCCGCCGCGGCGCGCGCTTCGCCGACGAGCTTGCGCAGGCTCTCGATCATCGGCGGCCCGATCACCCAGTCGAGATCGTCGGCGCACGGGACCGTTTCGCCCATTTCAGCGAGCGCATATCTGAGCGCGCCCGTAATTCCGGGCTTGGAATCGATCAGCGTGCCGTCGAGGTCGAAGAACGCGGTCCGCGCGGTCACTTGACGAAGACGTAGATGTCGAGCGCGAGCGCCGTGTCGTCCGAACCCTTCGGATCGTTCAGATATTCCTCGACGAACACGTTCTGCGCGTCATAGCCCTTCTCGTCCAGATAGGCCGTGATCGCCTCGTAGGTCGAATCGACGTCGTCATAGGCGCCGCGATGCTGGAACTTGATCGCGCGTCCTGCCGGCGTTTCGCCGATCTTGGCGTCCGGGCCGAGATCGACCGTGCCGGTCGGCGCGGCGTCGAGCGGGATCATCGCCTGGAACTTGAAATTGTCGTC
>JAGWTW010000040.1 GCA_028868735.1 Hyphomicrobiales bacterium
GCCGTCTCGACGATCTTTCCGCGCGAAATGCGTTGCAGGCGCGCGGGCCATTCGACGGTGCGAAGGCCCTGCTCGAAGGCTTGCGCCGGAAGCTGCGGCGCAATCGCGCGCAGCGCGGCGATGGCGGTCGCGGCGTTCTCGTGCTGGTGGCGCCCGGCAAGACGCGGCAGCGGCAGATCGAGAAGCCCGCGCGCATCGTCATAGACGAGCCGGCCGTTCTCCTCGCGCACGAAGAAATCGCGATCGGCGACGAGGACCGGCGCGCGCATGCGGCGCGCTGCGGCTTCGAGCACGCGCTGCGGACCATCGCTCTGGAAGCCGATCACGCCCTGCACGCCCGGCTTGAAAATGCCGGCCTTTTCCGCGGCGATCTTCTCGACGGT
Source organism: Hyphomicrobiales bacterium (assembly GCA_028868735.1). GTDB lineage: Bacteria > Pseudomonadota > Alphaproteobacteria > Rhizobiales > Beijerinckiaceae > JAJXWB01. The sequence continues at coordinate 384 of JAGWTW010000040.1, forward strand.
GTCGCCGAGGAATTCGGCGTGGTCCATCGAGACGGGCGTGACGATGGAGGCTTGCGGGCGGTCGATCACGTTCGTCGCGTCGTAGAGGCCGCCGAGACCGACTTCGAGCAGGAGCCAGTCGGCCGGCGTTTCGGCGAAGAGCCTGAAGGCTGCGGCCGTCGTGATCTCGAAATAGGTGATCGGTTCGCCCGCATTGACGCGCTCGCACGCTTCGAATGCGGCGATCAGCGTCGCGTCGTCGACGAGCTTTCCGGCGAGGCGGATGCGTTCGTTGAACCGGACGAGATGCGGCGAGGTGTAGACATGCACGCGCTGACCGGCGGCTTCGAGGATCGCGCGCAGAAAGGCCACGGTCGAACCCTTGCCGTTGGTGCCTGCGACATGGATCGTGCGCGGCAGCTTTTTATGCGGATCGCCGAGCGCGGCCAGCAATCGCTCGATGCGGCCGAGCGAAAGATCGATCTTGCGGGGATGCAGGCCGAGCAGACGGTCGAGGACGGCGTCGAGGGCGGTGGAAGGCATCTACACAAACCTCATCCTGAGGAGCGCCGACGGCGCGTCTCGAAGGATGCTCCAGCGGTGACGCCCTCGTGCTTCGAGACGCCGCTTGCAGCGGCTCCTCAGCATGAGGGAAAGAGAGCTGCCTAGGCCGCCTGCGTGCGCGGCGGCTGCTTCGTCAGAAGCGCGAGAACGCGCGCGAGCGTGTCGCGCAAGTCCTTGCGCTGCACGACCATGTCGACCATGCCGTGGTCGAGCAGATATTCCGAACGCTGGAAGCCTTCGGGCAATTTCTCGCGAATGGTCTGCTCGATCACGCGCGCCCCGGCGAAACCGATCACGGCGCCCGGCTCGGCGATGTGGATGTCGCCGAGCATTGCGTAGGACGCGGTGACGCCGCCCGTGGTCGGATTGGTCAGCACGACGACATAAGGCAGGCGCGCGGCGCGCAGGCGTTGCACGGCGACGGTCGTGCGCGGCATCTGCATGAGCGAGAACATGCCTTCCTGCATGCGCGCGCCGCCCGACGAGGTGAAGATCACGAAGGGCGTCTTGCGCTCGATCGCCTGCGTCATGCCGGCGATGATCGCCTCGCCCGCGGCCATGCCGAGCGATCCGCCGAGGAAATCGAAATCCTGCAAGGCGACGACGATCTTCATGCCGTCGAGCGCGCCCGCGGCCAGACGCACCGCGTCCTGTACGCCGGTCTTGGCGCGGTTTTCCTTGAGGCGGTCGGTGTAGCGCTTCACGTCGCGAAATTTCAGCGGATCGAGCGGCACCTCCGGGGTCGGCAATGTCTCGTAGACGCCGTTGTCGAAGATGCTTTTCAGCCGCGCGGCGGCCGGCATGCGCATGTGATAGCCGGAGCCCGGCACGACCCATAAATTCGATTCCAGATCCTTGTGGAAGACGAGTTCGCCGCTCTCCGGGCATTTGACCCAGAGATTGTCGGGCGTGTCGCGCTTGAGGATCGACCGGATTTTCGGCGGGACGACGTTGGATATCCAGTTCATGTCTCTTTTCCGCTGCCCGTCTCTCCGCATGCGGGGAGACGGTGGCCGAAGGCCGGATGAGGGGCGAGGCGAACATGGATTTGGGGCGCTCGCCAGGCCCCTCACCCTAGCCCTCTCCGCGTAAACAGGGAGAGGGAAATAATTACTCCGCCGCGGCCTTGCGCGCCGAACGCACGCCCGCCGACAATTCGCGGACGAGCGCGGCGACCGCCTCGACGGTTTTCGCCGTCGCGCGATTGTCGGGCCCGAGCGAATTTTTCAGCGCATCCACGATCGCCGTCCCAACGACGACGCCGTCGGCCTGTGCGCCGATCGTGCGCGCGGCGTCCGCCGTCTTGACGCCGAAGCCGACCGCGACCGGCAGCGCCGTATGGCCCTTGATGCGCGCGACGGAGGCGCCGACTTTCGAATAGTCGGGAATGGCCGCGCCGGTGACGCCCGTCAGCGAGACGTAATAGACGAAGCCCGACGTGTTGGTCAGGACGCTCGGCAGACGTTTGTCGTTCGTCGTCGGCGTCGCCAGTCGGATGAAATTGAGGCCGGCCTTCAACGCAGGCAGGCACAATTCGTCGTCTTCCTCGGGCGGCAGGTCGACGACGATGAGGCCGTCGACCCCGGCCGCCTTCGCCGCGTCGAGGAATTTCTCGACGCCCATCACGTAGATCGGATTGTAATAACCCATCAGCACGACGGGCGTCTCGTCGTCGCTACGGCGGAAGTCGGCGACGAGCTGGAGCGTCTTCTTCAGCGTCATGCCCGCGTTGAGCGCGCGCAGGCCGGCGGCCTGGATCGACGGGCCGTCGGCCATCGGATCGGTGAAGGGCATGCCGATCTCGATCACGTCGGCGCCGGCCTTCGGCAAGGCCTTCACGATGTCGAGCGAAGTCGGGATGTCCGGGTCGCCGCCCATCACGAAGGTGACGAGCGCGGCGCGGTTTTCCGTCGCGAGTTTGGCGAAGCGGGCGTCTATTCTTGTCGTCATCACATCCCGCCCAAATGCTCGGCCACCGCGAAAATGTCCTTGTCGCCGCGGCCGCACATGTTCATCACCATCACGTGGTCCTTCGGCAGGGTCGGCGCGAGTTCGATCACCTTGGCAAGCGCGTGCGCCGGTTCGAGGGCGGGAATGATGCCCTCGAGCTTCGAGCACAACTGGAACGCGTCGAGCGCCTCTTTGTCCGTCGCCGACAGATATTTCACGCGCCCCATGTCCCTGAGCCAGGCGTGCTCCGGGCCGATGCCGGGATAGTCGAGACCGGCCGAAATCGAATGGCCTTCGAGAATTTGTCCGTCGTCGTCCATCAGCAGATAGGTGCGGTTGCCGTGCAGCACGCCGGGTTTTCCACCCGCGAGCGAAGCCGCATGGCCGTTGTCGACATCGAGCCCGTGGCCGGCGGCTTCGACGCCGTAAATGGCGACGGAGGCGTCATCGAGGAAAGGATGGAAGAGACCGATGGCGTTGGAGCCGCCGCCGATGCAGGCGACGAGCGAATCCGGCAGCCGTCCCTCGGCGGCCATGATCTGCTCGCGCACTTCCTTGCCGATGATCGACTGGAAGTCGCGCACCATGGCGGGATAGGGATGCGGGCCGGCCGCCGTGCCGATGCAGTAGAAGGTGTTCTCGACGTTGGTCACCCAGTCGCGCAACGCCTCGTTCATCGCGTCCTTCAGCGTGCGCGCGCCCGATTGCACGGGCACGACCGTCGCGCCGAGCATCTTCATGCGAAACACGTTCGGCTTCTGGCGCTCGACGTCGACCGCGCCCATGTAGACGACGCATTCGAGACCGTATTTCGCGCAAGCCGTCGCGGTGGCGACGCCATGCTGGCCCGCGCCGGTCTCGGCGATGATGCGCTTCTTGCCCATGCGGCGCGCGAGCAGAATCTGGCCCAGTACGTTGTTGATCTTGTGCGCGCCGGTGTGGTTCAGCTCGTCGCGCTTGAAATAGATTTTCGCGCCGCCGAGACGCTCGGTCATGCGCTCCGCGAGATAGAGCGGGCTCGGCCGGCCGACGTAATGGGTGTGCAGATGCGCGATCTCGGCGTGGAACGCGGGGTCGATCTTCGCCGCCTCGTAGGCTTTTTCCAGGTCGAGGATCAGCGGCATGAGCGTTTCCGCGACGAAGCGGCCGCCGAACAGGCCGAAGCGGCCGTGATCGTCGGGTCCGGTGCGGAAGGAATTGGGCGTCTGCTGGTTCAAGATCGGCGTCCGGCTTTCGAAGAGCGCCTCTCTTACCCTCTCGGGAGGGCTTAAGAAAGGCCGCGCGCCGCCCGGACGAACGCCCGGATTTTCGCCTCGTCCTTGACGCCGGGCGCGCTTTCGACGCCCGAGGACACGTCGACCCCCGGCGCGCGCGTCATCGTCAGCGCCTCCGCGACGTTGAGCGGATCGAGGCCGCCGGACAGGAGCCAGGGCAGGCCGGTTTTCAAACCGTCGAGAATGGTCCAGTCGAAGGCCAGCGCATTGCCGCCGGGCCGCGTCGCGTCCTTCGGCGGCTTGGCGTCGAACAGGAGCCAGTCGACCGCGCCCTCGTATGCGCCGACCGGCGCGAGATCGGCGGCCGTCGAAACGCCGAGCGCCTTCATGACGGGCAGCCCTGTGCGCGCGCGCAGCGCCGCGGCCCGCGCGGGCGCCTCCCTGCCATGGAGCTGGAGCAGGTCCGGCCGCAAGGCCGTCACGATCGCATCGATTGTCGCATCGTCGGCGTCGACCGTCAGCGCGACCTTCCTCGCCCTGCCCTCGACGCGCGCGGCGAGCGCCGCCGCTGCGGCGGGCGTCACGTTGCGCGGGCTCGGTCCGAAAAAGACGAATCCGACCATGTCGGCGCCGGCGTCCAGCGCGGCGGCGAGCGTCGGGGCGGTCGAAATGCCGCAGATCTTGACGAGCGGTCGGTGAGCCATGAAAGGCGACGCATCGGCCCAATCGGCCGCGCCGTCAAGCGCTCAGGCGGCGTCCTTGCGCGGCGCGGGCAGCGCTGCGGCCTTGCCGAGCGCATCGACGCGGTCGCGCAGATCATTGGCCTGTCCGCGCGCTTCGGCGGCTTGCGCGCGCGCCTCTTCCGCCTCGGCGCGGGCTGCGCGCAATTGGCGCCGGTAGCGGCCCTGCCGGAACCAGACGAGAACGCCGCCGGCCAGCACGCCGAGCATGCCGCAAACCACCATGACCGCGAACAGCGGCAGCTCCAGCGACGGGGCTGCAATGTCATTGCCGGGAAAGGGGTCGAGCGAGACGGTCACCCAATGCCGGTTCGCGACCGCAAACGCCAGAAAAATCAGCGCGACCGGCAGAACGACGACAAGCCTGAACAATGTTCGCATGGCAGCCAGATGACGCTCAGAGTTCCCCGTCGTTCAAGCGCTCGCGCATTTCCTTCCCGGTCTTGAAGAAAGGCACGCTCTTGCCGTCGACCTTCACAGGCTCGCCCGTGCGGGGATTGCGCCCGACGCGCGGATCGCGCTTCTTCACGGAAAATGCGCCGAACCCGCGCAATTCCACACGATCGCCCCGCGCCAGCGCGTTGGTGATCTCGTCGAGGATCGCGTTGACGATGTTTTCGACGTCGCGCTGGAAGAGCTGCGGATTACGGGAGGCGATGCGATGAACAAGTTCCGATTTAATCACGATGGGCCCCGCGGAAGCCTGACAAAACCAAGTGCATGCGCCTTCAATTCAGCTGCGGACCCTGCCAAATAGCAGCAAGACCGTCAAGCTTGCGACCGGGCGCCAGCCGACCGGCGATCGCTGCCAAATCAGCGGCTTCCGAAAGGCCGAGCCAGTCCGCGGCCGAGCCCAGAAGCCCGAATCCGTCGAGCTTGCGCGGCTTCTTCCAGTCGCGCACCGAGAGGCCCTTGGCGACCCCGCGGTCGGTTTCGAGCCATGCGACCGCCTCACGCTCGCCGCCGATCCTGTCGACGAGCTTGAGCGGCATCCCCTGGCGACCGGTGAACACGCGCCCGTCGTCGACGGCGGCGAGTTCCTGGTCGCTCATGTGGCGACGCTCCTGCACGAGCTTTTTGAACCAGTCGTAGGAATCGGCGATCATCGCGGCGATGGCGGCGCGCGCTTCGGGGCTCGTCGGTTCATAGGGATTGGGCGAGGCCTTGAGCGGCGACGACTTGATGGTCTCCATCGTGACGCCGACCGTCTGGAGAAGCTTCGAGGCGTTCGGCATTTCCATCAGCACGCCGATCGATCCGACCATGGAATTGCCGCGCGCCACGATCTCGTCCGCCGCGACGGCGGCGATATAGGCGCCCGACGCCGCCATGCCGTCGACCACTGCGACAGTCGGCTTCTTGGCCGCCATGCGACGCAATTCGTCGTAGAGGCCTTCAGCGCCCGTCGTGGTGCCGCCCGGACTGCTGATGGAAAGGATGACGCCCGATACGGACGAAGACGCCGTCACGCTCTTCACGAGCTTGATCATCTCGGGATCGTCGACGATGACGCCGTCGATGCGGATGCGCGCGATATGCGCGCCGCTATGGCCCGCGCCCGCGCCGAACCGCCAGCCGACCGTCAGAACCGCCGCAAGCGCGACCACGGCGGCGGCGACGCGCCAGAACGAGAGCTTGCGCGTCAGAAGGCGACGCTCGGCGAGATATTCGTAAGGGGGCGGCTGCATGAATGTCTTTCTCGCGATTCAGCCCGCGCGACGCTAGCGGCCTGCTTGCAGCGCCGCAAGAAAAAAGCCCGCGCGAGCGTTTCGCGCGGGCTTCGTATTCGGGACTGCGACGAAGCTTATTCGTCGCCCTTCTTCTTGCCGCCTTCGCGCGCCTTCAGGGCCGCGCCGAGAATGTCGCCGAGCGAGGCGCCGGAATCTGCCGAGCCGTACTGGGCGATGGCTTCCTTCTCTTCGGCCACCTCGAGCGCCTTGATCGACACGGCGACCTTGCGGGCCTTGCGGTCGAACAAAGTGACGCGGGCGTCGACCTTCTCGCCGACGGCGAAGCGTTCCGGACGCTGGTCGCCGCGATCGCGCGAGAGCTCCGACCGCTTGATGAAGGCCGAGAGGTCGGTGCCGACGATCTTCACGTCGAGCCCGCCGTCCTTGACCTCGGTGACTTCGCAGGTGACGACGCCGCCCTTGCGCAGCTCGCCGCCCTCTTCGCCGCCGGCCTTGGCCGTCTGGAACGGATCGCCGGCCATCTGCTTGATGCCGAGCGAAATGCGCTCCTTCTCGATGTCGACGTCGAGAACCTTGGCCTGGACCATCTCGCCCTTCTTGAACTCGTCGATGACCTGTTCGCCAGGACGGTTCCAGTCGAGATCGGAGAGATGGACCATGCCGTCCACGTCGCCTTCGAGGCCGAGGAACAGACCGAATTCGGTCTTGTTCTTGACTTCGCCCTCGACGGTCGAGCCGACGGGGTGCTTCTCGGCGAAGGCTTCCCACGGGTTCTGCAACGTCTGCTTGAGGCCGAGCGAGATGCGGCGCTTGGCGGAATCGACTTCCAGCACCTGCACGTCGACTTCCTGGCTCGTCGAGACGATCTTGCCGGGATGGACGTTCTTCTTCGTCCACGACATTTCGGAGACGTGGACGAGGCCCTCGATCCCCGGCTCCAGCTCCACGAAGGCGCCGTAGTCGGTGATGTTGGTGACGCGGCCGTGCAGACGGGCGCCGAGCGGATATTTCGCCTCGATGCCGTGCCACGGATCTTCGAGCAGCTGCTTCATGCCGAGCGAGATGCGGTGCGTCTCGTGATTGATCTTGATGACCTTCACCTTCACCGTCTGGCCGATGTTGAGCACTTCGGTCGGATGGTTGACGCGGCGCCATGCGATGTCGGTGACATGCAGCAGGCCGTCGATGCCGCCGAGGTCCACGAACGCGCCGTAGTCCGTGATGTTCTTCACGACGCCCTCGATCACCTGACCCTCTTCGAGGTTGGCGACGATCTCGTGGCGCTGCTCGGCGCGGCTCTCTTCCAGAACGGTGCGGCGCGACACGACGATATTGCCGCGGCGGCGATCCATCTTGAGGATCTGGAAGGGCTGGGCGACGCCGATCAGCGGCGTGACGTCGCGGATCGGACGAATGTCGACCTGCGAACGCGGCAGGAAGGCCACGGCGCCGTCGAGATCGACGGTGAAGCCGCCCTTGACCTGATTGAAGATGACGCCGTCGACCTTTTCGTTGGCCTCGAACGCCTTCTCGAGCTTGACCCAGCTCTCCTCGCGGCGCGCCTTGTCGCGCGAGATGACGGCCTCGCCGAGCGCGTTCTCGACACGCTCAAGATAGACTTCAACGGTGTCGCCGACCTGCGGCGCCGGATCGCGGCCGTGGCCGGTGAATTCCTTGAGCGCGACGCGCCCTTCGGTCTTGAGGCCCAGATCGACGACGGCGACGTCCTTCTCGATCGCGACGACCTTGCCCTTGATGACCGAACCTTCGAAAGCCTCGTTATCGCCGTAGCTCTCTTCCAGCAATGCGGCGAAATCCTCGCGCGTGGGCGCGTGTTGCGTAGCGGACATTTGTTCTCCTAAAGGAGCCCTGACGGGCGGCGCCGGCGGGGTTGGAGTTGCGGATGCCCTCATTCGCCAGCGGAGGGGCGGGCCTTCGGAAGGCTCACGGCTCCCACCGTCTTGTGACGGGCCGGCGCGGGCCGGCGAAATCGGACGGGTTCACGCGAAAACTCGCCCGACGGGGCCGAGCAGGCTTTCACGCGGCTCATATAGCGGGGGCGAGGCGCGCGGGCAAGCGCGCACGGCGGAACCCCGGGCGTCAGGGGGCGTTGAGCGCCTGTCCCACTGCCCGGGAGGGCGCGATGTCCGTCCGCTTCCAGATCGCCGCGATGCTTTTTCTCGTAGCGCTGTCGGTGCTGTTCGGCGTCGGCCTCGTGATCGTGCTGACGACGCCGCTCGCCGCCCGCGCCATGCAGCTGACGCCCTGGGTCGCCGTGGTCAGCGCCTTCCTGTCGGGGCCGATCGCCTGGAGCATCGCGCCGCGCCTTCGCGCTCGATATCGGCGACGGAAGGTCGTCGCCGCCGTCTGGCGCGGCGAACGCGCGCGCCGGGATCAGAACTTGTAGTTGACCGAGGCGCCGCCGCTCACGTCCTGCTTGCGGGGGTTGGGGTTCGGGTTGTTGAGATATTGGTCGACGGGCGTCTTTTTCATTTCCTTCGGATCGGCGCTGCCGACCGACACCTCGTCGTTCACGCGCAAATCGTCGTTTTTCGCGCGCGGCACCGCGCCGACCGACGGCGTCGGCAGGTTGCCGCCGTCGTCCCATCCGCAGACGGGATCGCCGTGATAGGCGGCGCGCGGGCAATCCGGCGCGGCCGCAGCGGCGGCCGGCTTGGCCTTGGGCTTGGCGCGGCCGCGCTTGGCCGGTTCGGCCGAGGCGGCGCAGAGCCCGGCGCAGAGGACGAGCGCCGCCGAAATTGCGAGTCTCTTCATGCTCGCTCTTAAAGCCGGGATTGATGGCGAAATCCAGTCCCGGGGCAGAGAACGCGACTTCACCACGCCATCAGAACGAGGGCCAGCGCGACCGCCGCCGGCAGAGCCTGGATCAGCGCGATCACCGGCTTCACGGTCGCGGCGCCGTAGAGGCCGGCGACGATGACGCAGGCGAGGAAGAAGATCGCGAGGTCATGGCCGTTCGCGGAGACGAGCGACCAGACGAGCCCGGCCGCGAGAAATCCGTTGTAGAGGCCCTGGTTGGCGGCGAGCGTGGCCGACGCTTCGGCATATTCCCTCGTTGTACCGAAGGTCTTCATGCCGCGTTCGGTGCGCCACAGGAACATTTCGAGGATCATGAACCAGACATGTTCGAGCGCGACGAGGGCGACGAGACCGAGCGCGATCGACTTCATGAAATCCGCCCCCTTGGATCGACAAAGGCCGCCGTCGTTCCTCTACTGCGGCGACGTTTCAAATCAGGCCGAGGCGACCGGACGCATGTTGACGCCAGCCAGGTGGAAGGCGCCGTCGAGCGCATGATAGCCGCGCGACCGGGCGCGCGCGAACACGGCGTCGGGATCGACGCAATCGAACACGAGCGCGCCGATACATTCCGGCGCGCCGTCCGGCGCGCGCACGAACCTGATGTCGGCTTCCGCAAAATGCAGCGCGGGCGCGCCGTCGGATTCCGCCTCGACGCGGCGTTGAAGTATCTTGCCCCAATGCGCGGCGAGTTCGAGCGGCGTCGGCGTCTCCACCTCGATCGCGCGGATGCGCCGCGTCTGATCGGCGCGAACATGTTTCGTCCAGTCGGGGCCGGCCGGCGAATAATGGGCGGGATCGACGTCGCCGCCTTTCGTCTTGTTGAATTCGATCATCGCCGCGCGACAATCGCGCGGGTGCAGTTGCACGCCGGTATAGGCGCCGTAATCGTGATCGACGATCTTGTTGACGCCGATCGCCGCGCAATGGGCGCCGCGTGCGCGCGGATCGTCGCAATCGAAGATCGCCATATAGCCGCCGTGGCCCTTCGTCTTTTCGACGAAGCGGCCTGCCGTCGTGCCGTCCCGGATCGGCGCGACGATCTCGATGAACTGGTCGCCGACGGGCCAGAGCGCATTCTCGAGTCCGTATTTGCCGACCGCGGGATCGCGGTAGCAGATCTCGAGGCCGAGCACGAACGACAGATCGCTCGCCGCCGGCTCGAGGCGCGGCGCGACGAGGCAAACCTGCCGAAACCGCAGATAGGACGCGCCCCCCGCCGACATGTCACCGCCCCTTGAATGCGGGAGCGCGCTTCTCGACGAAGGCCTTCGAGGCTTCCTTGTGATCCTCGGTCGACGACGAGATCGAATGATGCAGCGCTTCGGCGTCGAAGGCGGTCTTCAGCGTTCCAGCTTCCGCGGCGATGAAATTCTTCTTGATGAAGCCGTAGGTGACGGTGGGGCCGTTGGCGAGCTGTTGCGCGAGGGCCGCCGCCTCCTTCTGCACGTCGGCGTCCGGCACGGCGCGCGAGACGATGCCCATGTCCGCGGCCTGCTGGCCCGAGAGCACGGGCGACAGAAGGTACAGTTCGCGCGCTTTCGCAGGCCCGACGAGCTGCGACAGGAAATAGGTGCCGCCGAAATCGCCGGACAGGCCGACCTTGGCGAAAGCCGTCGTGATCTTGGCGCTCGCGCCGCAAATCCGCAGATCGCAGGCCATGGCGAGCGAGAGTCCCGCGCCTGCGGCGGCGCCTTCGATCGCCGCAATGGTGGGCTTCGGCATCTCGTGCAGGAGACGCGAGGATTCCATGCGCAGGCGCAGCGAGGCTGCGCGCTGGTCGAGCGACTGGTCGCCGCCAGCGCCGCCGCCAGCTGCGAACGCCTTGACGTCGCCGCCCACGCAGAACGTGCCGTCGGCGCCCGTCAACAGCACGCAGCGCACGGCAGGATCATGCGCCGCGCGCTCGAGCGCCTTGTGCAGGGATTCCAGCATTTCGCCGGACAGGGCGTTCTTGCGTTCGGGGCGGTTGAGCACGAGCGTGAGAACGCCGCCGTCGAGCTTCTCGATGAGCGCGGCCATGTTTCCTCTCCGTTTGTTTTGTCGGACAGGATCATAGAGCGAAATTCTCGGCCCGCGCCAGTGCCCTCACATCGGCTTGGGACAATTGACGATCCACGGCGTGCCGTAGCGGTCCACGAACATGGCGAACCGTTTCGCCCAGAAGGTTTCGCCGAGCGGCATCCGGATCTGTCCGCCCTCGCTCAGCTCGCGGAAGATGCGCTCGGCTTCGGGCTCCTCGGGCACGTCGATCGAAACGCAGAAGCCGGCCGGCGCCGAATACATGCCCTTCGGCGCGTCGCCGCCCATCAGCGTCTGGCCGGCCGCCATCATATGCGCATGCATGATGCGGTCGCGCTGATCAGGCGCGGTCCTGTCCGCCTCCGGCGATTCGCCATAGGTCATCATCATGTCGATCTTGCCGCGCAGCACGCGCTCGTAAAAGCGAAAGGCTTCAGCGCATGCGCCGTCGAAACCGAGATATGGCGCGATCTTCATGACGCATCCTCCGGACAGGGTCCGCGTTGCGCGGACATGCAAGCGGCTATGTAGGGCGCGGCCACGCCGCGTCGATCATTCGATCGTCACGCGCACGGGTCTGGACTTGGCGGCCTGGAGCGGCAGGCGCGCCTGAAACCGATGCGAGCCCTGCCGCATCGGCCAGTAAACGGGCTTGTCGGGATCGGTAATGGCGAACGGTTCGCCGTCGACGTACCAGACAATCTGCTCGACGCGGGGCTCGACCCGCGCCTTGAGAACCAGACGATTGAGATTCGCCGGCTGCTCCGGGTTCGACCAGATGCGCGAATTGTTTTCCGGGGTCGAAACGACAAGGCGAACGTCGTCGGCCTCGCGGGACGGAGCGGCGACGCGCCATCCTTCTTCACGCGCCCAGCTTCTGAGCGACGGCATGGTCGGCGACGATGCGGCCGCAACCGCCGGCATTTCGTTCGGCCTGACCCACTCGACCAGCGTCTGCCCGCAATCGCCTGTGCTCAAGCGTCCGCTCGTCGCGCAGATTTCGACGGGAACGCGGCCGGGCGGCGCGGGAAAGCGGCCGTCCTGGATGTCGCCGGCCTTCACGCCCTGAATCTCGTTGAGGATCGCATGCGCGATGCGCGCCGGCGCCGTACCGCCGCTGACGTTCCGCATCGTTCCGGAATCGCCTCGCCCGACCCAGACGCCGATCACGACCTTCTGCGAGAAGGCGACGATCCAGGCGTCGCGATAACCTTGCGACGTGCCGGTCTTCAAGGCGACGACATAGGGATATTCCGTCGCGCCATAGCGCGGGAAGCTCGGCAGCCGCGCCAGCGGGTCCGACAGGAACGAAGCGACGAGGCGCGCCGAATCGACCGACAGCACGCGGACTTCGTCGCGCTTCGTCTGCTCGCGCGCGTAAACGAGATCGCCGAGGCGGCCGTCCTCCGCGAGCGCGCTGTAGGCGCGCACGAGATTGTCGAGCTTTGTCGGCAGCGATCCGATCGCCATGGAGAGTCCGAAATTTTCGGCCGGCGCCTCGACATTGTGAACGCCTATATCGTGCAGGAAGCGGAACGCCGTCTCGAGACCGACCTGCTTCAATAGATTGGTCGCCGGCACGTTACGCGAATTGGCGAGCGCCTGACGCGGCAGCAGCGGGCCGAGAAAAGCGCCGTCGGCGTTGTTCACGCCCGAAGCGCCCTCCGGCAGATCGGCCATGATGTCGGTCGGCCTGATCACGCCGCGTTCGAGCGCGAGCGCGTAGAGGAACGGTTTCAGCGTCGACCCCGGCGACCGCTGCACATTGGTAAAATCGTAGGCGCCGGCGTTGCGGTCGTAGTCGATCGAACCGACGCGCGCGAGCACGTCGCGGCTGCCGCGCTGGACGATGAGGATTGCCGCCTGCTCCGCGCCGGCGCCCCGCCACGGGCCGATAAGCTTCCGCGCCAGTTGTTTCGCGCGCGCCTGCAAGCGCAGGTCGATCGTCGCGTGAATGCGCGGATCGCAGGCGTTCGACGGCGCGAGCTTGCCGTCGCGCACGAGCCGTTCGTAGAGCAGCGCGACATGCGGATCGTCGGGACGCCGCAGCGCGGCGGGCGTCTGGATGCGCGAAAGCCGGCGCCGCGCCTCGGCCAGCTCGACAGGCCCGATCACGCCTTGCCGCGCGAGTTCGTCGAGCGCGCGCTGGCCGCGTCGGATCGCGCGGTTCAAGCCCTCCGGCCGCAGCAGATTCATGCGAGTCGGCGATTGCGGCACGGCCGAAAGGAGCGCGATCTCCGCCCAGGAGAGATCGGCGACGGGCTTGTCGAAATAATAGCGCGCGGCGTGCGCTATGCCGTGGCTGCCGTTGCCGTAGGGGGTGAGGCGCAGATAGTGCGCCAGCAGCGCCGCGCGCCCGTAACGCAAAGTGAGCGCGATCGCGGTCGCGCCTTCGAGCGTCTTGTTGAGCAGCGTGCGGGGCGCCGGATGCTGCATGCGCGCGATCTGCATGGCGATGGTGGACGCGCCGGAGCGCTTCGTCCTGCCGCGCGCATTTTTCCACAGCGCACGCAGAACCGCCTGCGGATCGACGCCGGGATGATCAGCGAAATGCCGATCCTCCAGCGCGAGCGTCGCGCGCGCGATTCGGTCGGGCGCGCCCTGGAGCGGCCAGTAGCCGAAGTCGGCGCGGCGCGATTCCTCGCGCGCGAAGGAGACCTGCGTGATGAAGGCGCCGTTGCGGTCGTAAACGAGGGCGGTCGGCTGCGGCGCTTCGAGTTTCGCACGAGAGAAAGCGACGACGGACAATGCGACGACGGCGCAGACGCCTGCTGCGGCGAGCGCGACGGCGACGCGCCTTGTCACGTCGTCACGAGACAAGCGAAGCAATGACGACGTCGTCACGTCGAGGCCCTCACCGCGCGATGACGATCTGCGCCCCGGCGCTCGCGCCTTGCAGACCCTTTTGATACATCGTCTCGACCGTTCCCGGCGGCTGCGTGAACACGCCGGCCGTCTGCGCACGCACGCGGAACTGGAAGCGATAGTTACCCTTCGGCAAGGCGTCGTAAGCGTAGAAAACACGGTCGTCGCCGAACGAAACCGATGTCGGTTGAAGCGTCGGCGGCGCCGAAGGCCGCGCTTCGGCGGGCGATGTCGCCAGATCGGGATTGAGCGGCTCGAACCCCGCCGCCAACGGCAGCGAAATGGCGACGAAGGTGCGGTTCTCGGGATTGACGACGTCGACCGTCTCCTCGACCACATCGCCGATCCGGGCCTGCAACGCGCCGTTCGCATCGGGCGCGAGCTTTTCGGGCGGCGCGCTCGCGGCGATCCTGGCGAGCGTCCGCGAGATGGCGAAGCCGTTGGAATAGGCCTGCGCCTTCGCGCCGGACTGCGCAGGCTCCCAGCGCGTGTCGACGAGAACGACGACCGCATCTTTGCCGGCGTTCGAGATCGTCGTCGCGCCCGTATCCTCGCTCGCGGTTCGCACGACCGGCGTATTGGCGTCGAGCGTGAGCGTCTGCTGCGCAGCGCCCTGCGCGAGTTTCAAGGCGATCGGCTGCGCGGGCCGCCGCCAGGCGGCCGCGAGCGCGCGGATTGCGGCCGAGGTCGCATTGGTCGATCCCCAGCCGTCGCCTTCGCCGAGCCGCATGAGACCGTCGCGCAGGACGGGAAAGCGCGGATCGTCCGGCGCGCCGAGCGCGACGGCGCGCGTCATCTCGGCGAGCGAGCGGGTTTCGGACGGCAGGATGCGGGGATCGCCGCCGTCGGCGGCCTGCCCGCCATACGCCGGTTCGCCGTTGCGCGACACGATCCTCACGCGCGACCACATGGAGTCGAGCAGCGAGGCCACGACGCGCTTGTCGGCGTTCGGCGCGCGCGTCGCGGCGGACGCCATTTCGGCGACGCTGACGTTCGGCATGAAATCGGCGCGGCGCGCGAGTTCGGCGACATAGCCTTCGTCCGCCTTGCCGCCGTCGGCGAGCGCGACGAGCGCTTCGACGCGTTCGCGCAATTCTTCGCCGGACATCAGGCGCGGATAATCCGACCGCAGCGACATCTTCAGCACGTTTGCGAGACGGTCCGCCAGTTTGTCGTCGATCGGTTCGCCCGCGCGTTTCGCGGCGACGAGAAAGGAATAGGCCCACGCGGTCAGCGATACATTGCCCTTCGCGCGGGGCCAGAAGGCGACGAGCCCGTCCGCGTCGATCGCCTGGTCGATCGCGGCTTGCGTGTTCCTCACGTCGAGGCCGATGCGCTGGTCGAGGCCGGTCGCCGTCATGATCGGCGTGAACGCCTTGAGCGCCACGCCCGCGGAGGCGAGCGAAATGCGCTGCTCCGTGCAGCCGTAGGGATATTCGATCAGCGTATCGAGCCCGGCGACAAGTTTCACGATGGCCGGATCGGCGGCGATGGCGAGCGTGCGCCGGAACGATCCGGGCCGCGCATCGGATGGCGCCGCGGCGAGCGTCGCGCTGCCGCCTGCGGGAATTTCGACAATGTCGTAGCGTCGCGCCGGCGTGCGGTCCGGTTTTAGGGGCAGATCGATCTCGACGGCGTCGCGCGCCTGGTCGGCGTCGCGCGTGACGGCGAAGCGCAGCTTCGCGCTGTCGGCGCCGGCCTTCGTTTCTCCCGCGAGCGCGCTCACTTCGAGCCGCGCCGGCTTGTCGTTCCAGGCAAACGCCGGCGCGACCGCGCCGTCGAGCGTCAGACCCTGCGCCGCGAAACTCGCGTGGCCGCCGCCGCCCGGCCCTTCCACGACGCGCGCGATCAGGCCTGCGTCGAACCGGTCGCCGGGCCGTGCAAAGCGCGGCAACGCGGGTTGGGCGACGATCTCCTGCCGGATCAGCATTTCGCCGGTCGCGTAGCCGAAGCGATCGGGTCCGCTGACCGCCTTTGCGCGCAGCTTGAAGACGGTCAGCGTGTCCGGCAGCTTGACCCTGATCTTCGCGACGCCGTCGGGACCGACCTTCACGCCCGGCAGATAGATCGGAACCGGCGTGAAGTTCTTGCGCACGGAAATGTTCGTCTCCGCGCCCCATTCGTCGAGGCCCTGATCGCCGCCGGGAATTTCCTCGAGCGGCAGAACGCCGAAGGCCATGTTGCGCGTGTCGCGCGCAGCCATCGTGCTCAGCCACTCGACGATGAAGCTCGGCAACGGATCGAGCGGACGTTCCTTGGCCAGCGACAGGACGGCCTGATCGACCATCCAGAACGTCGCCTCGCCCGCGAGCGGCGCGCCGGTTTCGTCGGACAGGCGCAGCGCGACCTCCACCTCCTGGCCCGGACGCGCCTTGGCGGGATATTCGAGTTTCGCAGTCACGATGTTCCTGACTGGCGTCACGTTCACCCATTTCGTCGCCGCGATCGTCACCGGTTTGCCCTGATCGAACGGCGCGGACGAATTCGGCGCCGTATCCGGCAAGCGGCCGCGCATGATCAGGAAATGCACCGCGAGTTTCGGCATTTCCTCCTTGGCCAGCGTGAGCGGATAGCGCGCGTATCCGTTTGCGACATCGACCCAGTCGTAGCGGAACTGGCCGGAAGGCTCCTCGACGATCGCAAGCGCGCGCGCGGTCTGGAACGGCGACTGGACGACGAGCGTCGCCGTTTCGCCGGGCGCATAGGAGTCCTTGTCGCTCGTCACGGTAGCGGTCTGCGCCGGCGCCTTCGCCCAGGTCACCGGCGTCTGTCCGCCCACGAAGAAGTCGACGCTGACCTGCTGGCGGCGCCCGATCTTGTCGTAGGCTTCGAGCTGGACGAGATAGACGCCGGCCTCCTTCGCCTCGAACGACAGCTTCTGCACGTCCTTCGCGCTGGTGATTTTGCGTTCGACCAGCGTCTCGTCGATCGTCTGCGTTACGTATTTCGCCGCGCCTTGCGCGAAATCGCTCGCCTGCAAGGTCGAAACCCAATTGCGCCGGATGAAGCGCACAGTCATGTCGAGCCCTTCGACCGGTGCGCCCTTGCCGTCGACCGCGACGATCTCCGGCGCGATCGCGCCCGGCTTTTCGACGTAGCGCGGCGTCTTCACGCCGAGCGCGAAGGGCGGCGTCGCGATGATGTTGACGACGTTGCGCACTTCCGCGTCGTCGTCGCCCGTCACCGTCGCCTCGATCGAGTAGCGGCGCGGCTGCGCGGTGGGCTCGATCGTCGTGTCGAAGCTCATGCGCGAGGCGCCGCCGGCGTCGGTGCGCCCGTCGCGTTCGAGCACGGGCGAGGATTTGAACTTCTGATCGCCGGAGAAGCGAGAATCCGTCGAGAACAGGAAGCCCTCGCGGCCGGGCGGCGTCCAGAGGTAGGGAAATTGCGCCGCGCGCCATTTGACGGGCCGTTCGGCGACGAGGCCGCCGGCGAAATACCGGGCGAGCAGATCGACCGAGAATTCGCCGTCGAGCGGAACCGTCTGCGGCGCGTTCAGCACGACCTCGAAGGTCGGGAGTTTGTAGGCTTCCTTCTTGAAGGCGGTCTCGCCGCAGGGCTGCGGTCCCTCCGCTTGCGTCTGCTGCTCGTCGGCGCCGGCGTCGTCATCGCCGCCCTGCGCCTTGTCATCCTTGTTCCCGGCGTCCTTGTTCTGGTCGTCGGCCTTCGGCTTCGGCTTGTAGCCGTCGGGCTCGAAACGCGCGGTGTAATCTCCGGTCGCGGGCGTCGCCGCATCAAACTTGTAATAGAAGCCGCCCGCCGCATCCGGCTTCACCGGCGCCCGCCATTCCTGGTTGTTGGGGCCGGCGATGACGAGCGTGCCGCCCGCCTTCGTCAGCATGATCCTGCCGCCGACGTAAGAGCGCACGTATCCTTTGAAATGCACGGGCTCTTCCGGCCGGTAGATCGGCCGCTCGGTGAAGACGTGACAGAGCGTGCGCGTGAGCGGCTTGCGGTCTTCGTCCGGCGCCGTCGTCCAGCCGAGCCATGCGTCTTCTGGCTTCGTCCAGTTCTCTTGCGCATATTGCGACGGCGCTTCGTCCGGCGAGAGGACGAGCGTGTCCAGGCCTTTCGTCACGACGATGCGGCGGATTTCGGCGTCGGCGCGCTTGTCGAGCGGCCAGGCGAATTGTCCGTTCGCGTCCGTCCGGCCCTGCATCAAGGTCACGAACCTGTCGTCCTTGAGGCCCTCGAGCCTGACGGTCGCGCCTTCGACGGGCGAAGCCGTCGACAGCGACGTGACGACGAAACGCACGGCCTTCACTTCTTCGACCGCGGCGAGCGCGAGATCGGTAACCTGCACGCGCAGCCAGTTGCGTTTCGCGCCGTCGGTCGCGCGCAGGCCGACAAGATAGGCGCCGGGCTGGTCCGCGCCCGCGATCTGCGCGAATTGCTTCTTGAGGTCGAGCCCGAATTTGGCGTCGACGCCGCCGCGGCGGATCGGCAAGGTCACGAGCTCGGAGACGGCCGGCGAACCCAGGTTCTTGATGCGGTCGGCGATGGCGTCGGCGGCGGCGTCGTCATTCTCGGTCCATGCCTTCGGCGCCTTGCCCGGCAGCGCCGGTTCGTCGGAATCGGCTGTCTGCACGCCATCGCCGGGGAACGGCCAGAAATCGCGCGACAACGGATCGATGCGATGGATGCGCACGTCCGCGCGATCGTAACCGCGTCCGCGCATGGGCAGGAATTGCGGCCCGAACCGCTCGACGATTCCCTGTCCCGCGTCCCAGACGATGCTCGGCGCATCCGCCGTGAAGGCGAATTTCTGCGCGTAGTCCTCGGCGAGCGGGCGCTTGCGATCGTCAACGAGCGCGCCCTGCTTCAACGCGATCTCGTAGACGCGATCCGAAAGGAAGCGCGCCGTCAGACGCAAGGTCGAACCGTTCTGTTCGAGCGCGAGATCGTCGACCGGCGGCGTGATGCGCAACGCCTCGCGCGCCTTCAGAATATCGATGTCCTGCGGGTCTGCGGTGAAACCGAGGCTGATCCTGCGCTTTGGCGCCGGTGCGTAGGCTGGCGCCGTCCTGTCGGAATCGTCGTCGCCCTGCGCATCCGTATCCTGACCGAGCGATGCGCATTGCAGAACGTCGTCGCGCCGATTCGAGGAAAAGCCCTTGCCGCAATCGGCGTCGGACACCGTGAAGGGCTGCGCGGTGCGCGCGCGCATTTCGAAAATCGGATCGTCGAGGCCGGGCTCGTCCGAGAGTTTGAGACGCAACACGGCGACGCGTCCGTCCGGAACGGGCGATTTGAACCGCACGACATAGGTCGGCTTGTCGTCCTTCTTTGCGCGCTCGAGCGGCCTGATCTCGAAGTCGCGCGCGCCGAGGATTTGCCCGCCCTCGGGCGAAACGCCCGGCGCCTTGCGCAACTCGACCGTCACGAGGCGCGCGAGCGCGGCGGCGTCCACGGGTTCCGCGAACGTGAGGGCGATCTGGTCGAGATCGCTGACGGGGTCGGCGCCTTCGGCCGGATTCGTCGATTCCGGCGCCGGCAACAACGTGACGAGCCTTGCGCTCGAATCCTTCGATTTGATCTCCACGCGCTGGAGCGGCCGCCATGGCGAGGCCGGCCGGAACTGCAATGCGCGCGCGCCGATCCAGCGCCATTCGCCCACCGTCGGCGGCGTCAGCGTGGCGAAACGTTCGGGACGATCTTCCGGGCCGCCGGCGGTCGGACCGCTGTCGGCGTCGAAGAAAATCGTAACGGGATCCCAGGCGCGCAGGAATCGATCCGGAACGATGCGCGCGCCGTCCGCGCGAGCGAGCATGGCCGACGGCGCGGCGGCCGGCGCGGGCGTCGAAACGGGCTGCGGCGCCGCGGTCGGCGCGTTCGCGGGGATCGTCGTCGTGTGGACGGCCCTGGGCGTCGGCCTGTCCTGCGCCGCGAGCGGCGCGGTCAACGCGGTCGTCAGCAAGAGAGCGAGAAGATTGCGTTTCATGACGCGTCACCTTGCATTGGTCTTCAGGCCGGCGGCGGCCAGATATTTCGCGATTTCTTCCTGCGGCGGCCCGGCCGGGGGCGGCGAGAGGCCGACGACCGCCGGGCGAACGATCGTCGCCGGCGCGTCGACGGGAATGCGCGCTTCGAGGAAATAGCGGCCGGGATCGAGCTTCACGATCTGCGCAAGGCCCTCGCCGACCAGCTTGCCCTCGACATCGAGCAGGCGCGCTTCGGCGCGATCGGGTTCGGCGCGCAGCCCGACGCCGATTTCGCTCGTACGCTTCACCTCGAATCCGAACAGCGCGCTCGCGCCGGGCGACAGCGCGACGGCGTCGCCGACGCCCTCGCCGACCGGCGTGACGGGACTCGCGCTCGCCTGCAACTCGCCGGACATCGCATCGCCATTCGCCGCATAGAGCGTCAACCTCGCTTCGCCGGCCGCGAGAAAGCGGCGGAAGTCGGCGCCAGATGGATAGAGCTTCAGTTCGCGTCCGCCGTTCTGCTCCAGCGCGACCGCGACCGGCGCGCTCGTGCGCAAAGTCAGAACGTAGGGCTGCTGTTGAACGAGCGCGAAGGATTGCGCGGGCCCGTCGATCTTCAGAGACGCGGGCAATTGCAGCGCGCGCGCCTCGGGTTTCGGCCATGGCGAGACGCCTGCGCGTTCGATCCAGGCGGCGACGAGGCCGGGCTTGTAGTCGAGCGTCAAATCGCCGGGTCCGTCGACCACGAGAGATCCGCCGTGCGCGACGCGCCCCGATCGCGCGACATAGGTCGCCGTCGCGCCCTCGATGCGCAACACGTCGCCCTTCGCCGCGTCGACCGGAACAATCGTCGCGCCAGCTGCGCCGAAAAAGCGCTTCATGACGCGGCCCGCCGTCAGCGGATCGAGCTTGCCGGGCACGAGCGCGACCCGCGTCGGCGCAGGCTTGTCCGAGAGATTGACGAGCCAGACTTCCCGCGCGCCGGCCGTCGCCACGCGCGAGACGGCTGCGTCGGCCGCCGCTGCGGCGAAGCCCTGCGCGGCCGTCGAAAAGGCCGCCGTATCCGGCGCAAGGTCGAGCTCGATCGTGCTCCCGGGATCGGACAGGCTCACGGGCTGGGCGCTGCGCGGCGGCGCCAGAACCGAAATTTCCTGCGCGAGCGGCAGAACGGGCGCGAGCGCGACGTCGATCGATTCGAGATCGGCGCGCAGCGCGTCGGCGCCGCCGGCGTTCCCAAGGCGCAAGGGCTTTCCGGCGTCGATCGCAAGCGCGACGCTTCCTGCGGCCGCCATGCCGCGGCCGGCGTCGAGCCCCGGCTCGCCGAAGGCCGAGCGCGCGCGCCAGACGCGCGCCTTGCCGGCCGGCGGTTGCGGCGCCGGCAGAACGGCCTCTTCTCCCGCGCCGAGCGCAAGCGCGATCTTGTCGCCTTTCCACACAAGCGCCGGCGCTTCGACCGATCGAAGCGCCGCATCGCGCGAGAGGAGCCAGAGCCGCTCGGATTGCGGCGCGAGCGGGCCCGCAGAAACCGGCGCGAGCGCGCGGCCTTCGCTCGATCCGGCGAGGAGATCGTCGCCGGCGCCTGCGAGGTCGACAAGCGCGGCGGCCGGCGTGCGCGCCAGACCGATGCTGATCTTCTCTTCCACCTTGTCGCTCGCTGCGGTCGGCGGCGGCGCGAGCGCGATTTGCGCGCCCTGCTGCGGCTGGGCCGTCAGCGCGCGCGCGACGATCGCGATCGGCGCCGACCCGCCATCGATCGACCAGACGCTCGCGCGCCAGTCGCCCTTGTTCGCAGCCGGCCAGGCGACGAGCGGCGCCGGACCGCGGTCGAAACCGACGACGCGCCACGGCGCGGCGGCGGCGTCGCGCGTTTCGACCGAGAGAACGATTTCGGCCGCCGAACGCGCGGCGACGAGCGCAAGCGCGCCGGACGGCGCCTGCGGCAGCGCGTAACGCGATACTCGGGGCCCCGCGCCGCTGGCTGAAACATCGGTCGCAAGCTCGGAAACGTCGACTTCCTTCGGCAAGGCGAGACGCACTTCGACGCCGCTTTCGTCAGGCTGCGGTTCGCCGGCCTGCGCGTCCCGGTCGTCCGCCGCCCTGTCGCTCGAATCGCCGCTGTCGTCGTCCGGCTGATCTTCGACGGAGGAGTCGTCGGCCGGCGAAGGCTCGGCCGTCATTGCGCTGAGCGCGAGCGTGTAGCGGCCCGCAGGCAACCGGCGCGCGAGCGCGATGTTCCAATCGTTCGCGCGACCGGCGATGCGCTCGACGATTGCGCCGTTGGCGTCCTTCAACACGCCTTTCAGGTCGGCGCGTCCGAACGTCGTGAGATTGACGACGCGATCCTCCGCGATGACGAAATCGATTTTCGCCGGAAGATCGACGAATTGCGGCGCGTCCGGCTGCAATTCGCGCGACGACAGCGCGAGTGTGTAGTCGAGCCGGTCGTCGCGCCCGATGGCGCGCGCCTCGACGCGATAGACCCCTGCGGCGAGCTTGCCGGAGAACGGCCGCGTCTTCGAGAATTTCGCGACGCTCTCGTTTTGATCCCGGATGATCTCGCCGATCATGCCTTCGGTGATCGACAGTTCGACGTTCGCCTCGCCCGCGAGATCGAAAGTCCAGACATCGGGCGTGCGCGCGGCGTCCCTGGCCGCAGGCTCGCGCCACTGGAATTTCTGATCGCCGCCGAACGCGAGGGGATGCGGACCGTGGCCTTCGATTGCGGGCGCCGCGACGATCGGGCGCAGGCGCGCGACCATGCGCGCGTCGACGGCGACGGGCGGAACGACGAGCCTGTATGCGCCCGCCTCGAGCACGCGATCGAGCCGCGTCAGCGGACCGGGCGAGGTAAGCGGCCATCCCTCCGCGTCTTCGAGGCGTGCGGAGAGGTCGCGGCCGAGCGCATAGAGATCGAGCCGGTAATTGCCGGTCCGCGCGATTTCGATCGGGACGATCGCGCCGCGCCCGTCGGCGAGGCTCGCGCGAACGCTGCCGTTCGGGCCGAGCGCGCCTGTCGTCGTCATCGTGGCGGGCGCGGCGCGCAATCCGGCGCGTCCGGCGGAATCCTTCGCCGATACGGCGACACGATAGCTTCCGGCGCGCAGATAGGTCTGGACGAGCGCGTTGTGACCCGCGCCGTTGTTGGCGGCTTCGTCGATCTTCGGCAGGAAATTCGTGCCGATCTTCAAACCGGTTTCGAGACGCCCGAGCGTTTCGACGCGATAGAGGCCGCCGTCCTTTGCTTCGATCCGGAATTCGCGGCGCTGGCCCTCGGCGAGATCGAAGAATTTCGGCGCGCCGGCTGCGATGGTCTCGAGCTGCGGCGACGCCGCTTGCGTCGCGGGCTGCGGCTTGACGTCGGCGCGCCAGGCGACGCCGAGCGCGCGCGCGACAGATGACGCGGGAATCGTGATCGTGAACGTATGCCCGTTGTTGGCGGGCTGATCGTCGCTCACGGAAAACGGAACGTCCGCGCCGCGCTGGTCGCGCACGACGACGACGCCGCCGGGCGGCGTGCGGACCTGCAATTGGATATCGCCGCTCGACACGGACGACAATGGCGCGACTGGGCGCGGCGGCGGCGCGGGCGCAACCGGTTTCGCCTGCGTGCGCACAACGGCGGGCCTGGCAGGCGACGGCGCCGCGCCCTGCCGTTGCGGTCGCGCGGGTTGCGGCGCGACGACAGGCGCGTCCGCCGCGGGCAGGCCCTGCCACAACGCGATCGAGCCGCGCGAAAGATCGACCGGCGAAGCGGCCGCCCGTACGCCGACGAGAAGCTGCGGCGCGCTGTTGGCGATGATTTCGTAGGTCGCGCCCTTGTCGAGCGTCAGGCGCCCGAACGAAATCGCCGAACGCGACGCGGGCGCGGGAACCTGATCGGGAACCTGGCCGGGCTGCCCGAACACCAGGTCCAGCACGCCGGCGGCGTTGTTCGCCGGAACGATGCGGATCCGGTAGACGCCCGCCTCGAGGCTCCACACGGACGGCGCGGCGCCGTCGGCGCGCGGCGGCGTCGCGCCGAGCACGGGCTCGACGCCCACGCGCACGTCCGGCCCGCGTGCGGAAATCGCGACCTGGCCCGGCGTCGTCATTTCGAACAGAAGCGTGCTCGGCCCGCGCAGATTGAATCGCCCGCGCCAGGCCTGGCCGGACCCGATGCGCGGCGCATCGGCGGCGAGCACGCGGCTCTTGCCGGCTGCGTCGAAGCGCACGAGCAGGGCCGTCGCGGGGATTTCGTCGCCGCCTTCGCCGGCGACGTCGACGGTCACGAAGGTCGGACCGGAGCCGACGATGCGTTGATCGTTCGACTGATGAAGTCCACGCAACCGAAACGCCTGGCCTTCGAGGCCCGAGATCTCGACGAGCGCCGGATCCCTGTCGTTCGCCGCGAGCGTCGCGTTGACGAAGGGATCCCGGCTGTTCTTCGCGATTGCGGCGGTCGCGCTCGCCCCGCCGCGCGTTGCGCGCAGGCGCAGCCCAACGGGCTGAGGCGTTTCGATGCGAAAGGCGTCCATATCGGGCGGCGCGACGAAACGCAGCGACCCGAAGGCGCCGATCGTGGCCTCCGCGAGGCCGGCGGCGAGCGAGAGAGGCGCGATCCGACGGATCATGAAGGGCTTGTCGACGCCGCCGTCCGGCCAGACCGCGCTCTCGCCGCCATAGGCCGTGACGCGATAGCGGCCGGGTTCGACCTTGCCTTCGAGCCGCACGCGCGTCATCGGCCGGCCGGGTTTGGTCTCGATCGTCGCGACGTCCGGCGTCAGATCGACGAGTTCGTCGCCGTTGCGCCACAGACGCAAATCCTGCACGGCGCGTCCGAGCGCCTCGATGGCGAGGGGATCGGATTTGTCGACGTCGATCCAGTAAGAGCGCTGCTGCAAATCGCCGAGGTCGCCGGATTGCGGCGCGTCCGCGTTCAGCGCGACAGGCGCTGCAAGCTCCCGGAAGGCGTCCGCCTTCAACCTCGCGACGCCGGTCGCGCCTTTCGCGCCCGTGGCGCGCAGCTTGTAGACGCCCTTGTCGAGCAGAAGATCGAGACGACCGTCGCGCGCGCCGGCAGCGCCGGCGACGGCGCCGGGACCGGCGATCATGTCGACGAGCTGGATCGCGACGCCGCTCGCGCTTTCCGCACGAATGGCGTAGCGGCCGGGCGCAGGAATCGTGACGCGCGCGCTCGCATCGCGATCGGCCGGAACCGAAGCCGGCTCGACGACGCCCGGCGCCGTGGCGACGACGGGCGCAGCCTGCGCAGGCGGTTGCGCGGCGGCGTTCGCCGCGAATTCGGCGATGGCGGAGAGCCGCGCCGCATATGCGGCGGACAGACAAGACTCGATCCTTGCGGGATCGCCCGCACAATTCCTGTCGCGCGCGGCGACCCACGCGCGCTGCGTTTGTTTCAACGCGTCGAGTTTGCCTTGATCCTCGCGGAAGAAAAATTGGGCGCGCCCGTAGGCGCCGGCGAGGACATTGTCCTGCGCGCGCAGATCGGCTGACGCGCAGATGGCGATCTCTGCCGCCGAAGCCGCTTTCGAGCAGTCGAAAGATTGCGCCGATGCGCCGCCGGCGCCTGCCGCAAACACGAGCGCGACGCCCCACGCGCGGAATGCTGCGCGCGTGGAAATGCCAGTGAACATGCTCGCCCCCGCGTCGGCCGCGCCGACGTTCGCGCGGCCGAAGGCGGCAGCGCGTCGCCATCGTGGGCCAAGCCGAAAGGTGACGCAATCATTGCCTGCAAGCTGTGACGAAGCACACGCGCCGGAAGTCGCCCGCGGTCAGTGGCCCGCGTCGCTGTGGGTGGAGACGGAGAGCTTGTCGGAAAGCGCGAGCAGCAGCGCGGAAAGGATGAAAGCGAGGTGGATGCCGGTCGCCCACGCGAGATCTCGATCGCTCTCGTTGTCGATGTCCATGAACGAGCGCAGCAATTGAATCGCGGAGATCGCGACGATGGAGGACATCAACTTGAGCTTGAGTCCGGTGAAATCGATTTTTCCCATCCATTCGGGCCACGCTTTCGGCTGGGAATCGTCGAGCGGCGAGACGAAATTCTCGTAGCCGGAGAAGATCACGATGACGATCAGCGAGCCGACCAGCGTCATGTCGATCAGCGACAACAAATCGAGCGTGACAGCCGACTCGGTCGCCTCGACGAGATGCGTGGCCATATGCCAGGCGTGCTGGACGAGCTTGAACAGCAGCGCCAGCAGGCCCAGCACGAGTCCGAAATAAAACGGCGCGAGCAGCCAGCGCGTCGAGAACAAGGTCGTCTGAATCAAACGCGGCAGCTTGGACATGGCTCCTCCGACCGCGGCAGACATGCCACGGCCGCGCGCACCGCTGCAAGACTTGACGACGGATTCTCAGGCGGCCGGAACGCCGAGACCGATCGGACAGGAAACGCCCGTGCCGCCGAGCCCGCAATAGCCGTTCGGATTCTTCGCGAGATATTGCTGGTGATAGCCTTCGGCGAAATAGAACGGCGGCGCCGGCGCGATTTCCGTCGTGATCGGACCGTAACGATCGGCGGCGAGTGCGGCCGCGTAAACCTGTTCCGATCCCTGCGCCTCCAGCAGATCCGCGTCGGACGACGCGTAGATCGCCGAGCGATATTGCGTGCCGACGTCGTTTCCTTGCCGCATGCCTTGCGTCGGATCGTGATTTTCCCAGAAGGTTTTGAGAAGCTTGCCGTAGGAAATCTTCGCGGGATCGTAGACGACGAGCACCACTTCGGTGTGCCCGGTCATCCCGGAACAAACCTCTTCATAGGTCGGGTTCGGCGTGCTGCCGCCGGCATAGCCGACCGCCGTGATCCAGACGCCGTCGCCGAGCTCCCAGAATTTGCGTTCGGCGCCCCAGAAGCAGCCCATGCCGAACACGGCGGTCCGCACGCCCTCCGGATAAGGGCCCTTCAGCGGCCGGCCGAGGACGTAGTGCCTGTCGGCGGTCGGAACAGGATCGGGACGGCCCGGCAGGGCCTGGTCTGCGGTCGGCAGGGCGGTGCGCTTGCGAAGCAGGAACATGAAACTCCTCCGTCGCGCCAAATCTAGTCCGAATGCAGCCGCCGCAAAGGCCCCGCACGATCAACTTGGCGTCAGCGCGTCGAAAAGCCGATCGGCGCGCGCCGGCGCCGGGTCAGGAGAAACAGCAAACCGCCGAGGGCGGCGGCGATCAGCCAGTTCGGGAGCGCAAGAACGAAGGTCACGAGGTGCGCGGCGGCCCAGGGGCCAACCTTCTTGTCGACCGTCCCCTCCCACAACGCCGACTTTACCGGCGCGAGCTGCGCCAGCGTCTCGCCGAACGAGGTGAGCACGATCGCATTGGAAGCGATCGAGCGCGTGCCGTCCACGACCAGCGCCGCAAAAGCGGCCGCGAGCAGCATCAGGCCGAGGAACCGGAAAATCAGTCGAAGCATCGATCACACGTCGCGGCGACGGCCGCAGGCGCGAGCGACGCCACAGAACGCGCGCCGGGTCAAGCGAAGGCGTCACGGGCGCGCGCGGCCCATGTGCAGGAAGGGCCAGGGGCTCGGCATTTCGCCGCAGGGCACATGCACCAGCGCGGGCTTTCGCGCAGCGAAGGCCTTCTCCAGCGAGGTCTGCAGTTCCGCGGCGTTCTTCGCGCGATAAGCGGCTGCGCCGAAGCTTTCCGCCAGTTTGCAAAAATCGGGATTGCGCAGGTCGCAGGCGATGAAATGGCTGTCGAACCGCTCCTTCTGCAACAGCTTCACGTTGCCGAATGCGCCATTGTCGAACACGACGACGACGACGGGCAGGTCGTGCAGGACCGCGGTCGCCAGTTCCTGCACCTGGTACATGAATCCGCCGTCGCCGGCGATCGACAGCACGGCGCGATCCGGCATGGCCGCCTGCGCGCCGAGCGCAGTTCCGTAGCCCCAGCCCAGATTGTCCTGATAGCCCGGCGAAAGAAACGTGCGCGGCGCGTAGACCGGCAGCGCGAGCCGGCTCGCAAAGCCGAGCTGCGTCACCTCGTCCACGAAAATGCCGTCGTCGGGCAGCGCGTTGCGCATGGCCTGGACGAAGGACATCTGCGGCTCGAGCGCGGCGATCTGACCGGCGAAAGCGGCCTTGTGGGCGGCGATCTCATCCTCGCGGCTCTCGCGTTCGCCGAGATGTTTGGGCAGGCGCTTCAGAAGCGCGCGCACGCCGTCCACGGCGTCGGCGACCAGCGCGCCTGCGGCCTTTGCGAACCGGTTCGGTTCTTCGGGATCGATGTCGATGCGCAGGATCTCGAGATCCTTGTCGAGCCCCCATTCGTTCTGGCCGATCAACAGGCGGGTGCCTATGCCGAGCACGACGTCGGCCTCGCGCCAGAGCTTGTGGGCGACGGGCAATTTGACCGACAGCCGATGGCGCGCCGAGACGATGCCCTGCCCGCGCCGATAGCCGACGACCGGCGCTTCCAGCAATTCGGCGAGCTGCAGGATTTCAGGCCCGGCGTCCTCGGCGCCGCCGCCGAGGACGATGAGCGGCTTTTTCGAGGCGCCGAGAATCTTGGCCATGGCTTCGGCGGCGTCCTCGTCGACGGGCGGCTTCAGCGGCCTGGCCAGACCCGGCTCTGCGCGCGGCGTCGGCTTGCCCCAAACGTCCATCGCGCATTCCAGCATGACCGGCCGACGCCGGCCGGACAACGCCGCCGTCAGCGCTGCTTCGGCGAGCGGCGCGGCCTCGTGCGGCGCGTCGATGCGCGCGGCGAATTTCGTGATGTGGCGGGCGAGGCCCACCTGATCAGGGATCTCGTGGAGCTGGCCGAGGCCGCGGTCGATCGCGGCCTGCGGAATCTGGCCGACGAGCGCCAATACCGGCGCATTCATGCCGTAGGCGGTGAGCAAGGCCGCGCCGGCGTTAAGGAAGCCGGGGCCCGGCACCACGGCGAAGGCCTGCGGCTTGCCGGTCGCGAGCGCCGCGCCGAGCGCCATATAGGCTGCGCCCTGCTCGTGCCGCGTATGGAGCGTGCGCAGCCGGTTCTTCTGCCGCCAGAACGCGTCGTAGAGCGGGTCGTTATGGACGCCGGGCAAGCCGTAGACCGTATCGAGGCCGTTGGCGATCAGCGTCTCGACGAGCGCGTCCGCCGCGCGATGGCTTTCCATGGGATGGTCTCCAAAGATTTATTTAACACGTTAAATGATGGACGCGAGATTGCAAGCCCTACCGCGGACCTCCGCGCGCGCCAGCGGCCGCGCGGATGCGACCATTTGTCCGTCTGGCGGTCGGCGGAGCGGAACATATATGAAATATTGAATATCACATCCGGAGACGTCCATGCGAGCTATCCGCACCCTCGCGACTGGGGCTGCACTGCTGCTTGCCGTTGCTTCATCTGCGCAGTCCGGTCCATTCCGCGATTTCGAAGCGCAATTGCGCGCCGACTACGCCATTTACAGGGAAGCATTGTTCGCCACGAACAAGGGCGACGCCAGCGCCTCGAAAGCCAGGGTCGACGCATTCGCCGCGGCTTGGTCGGGCCTGACGGCGACCTGGAAATCCGCGCCCCCTCCGCAATATGCCGACGATGGGAAATTTGCCGCGACGCTCGAGGACGTTCGCACCGCAATCGACGCCGCGCGGGCCGAGGTCGCGAACGGGCGGCTTCGCGAGGCCCATCTCGGACTCGAGAAGATCCGCGACATTCTCGGCGATCTGCGGAAGCGGAACGGAGTCCGCAGTTTCTCGGACGAGATGAACGAATATCACGAGGCGATGGAGAAGGCGCTCGGCGCCTATAAGACCCTCGACGCAGCCGCGTTGCCGCAATTGCGCGAAGACGCGGCCGTGTTGAGCTATTTGTCGCACCGCTTGAAAGGCGCGCCGGAAGCGGGAGGGCAGGATGTCGGCGCACTGGTCGACGGCGTCGCGGCCTCGACCGAGGCGCTTCGCAAGGCCGCTGCTGCCGGAAACGTCGAGGAGGCGCGGCAAGCCTTGGGCAATCTTCA
>JAGWTW010000169.1 GCA_028868735.1 Hyphomicrobiales bacterium
CAGCGGCAAACATTGCCGAGCGAACCGACGAACATCCCGTGATTGTCGAGCAGTTTCGGGAAGGCGAAGTTCGGCAGCCGCAGCGCGCCGTTCGGGCCGAGGAAATAGAACTTGTCCTCGCTGACCTGCACGGTGAGCGGGCGATCGGCTTCCTCGCGCCAGCCCGGCAACAGTCTGTCGAGACCGATCGGATCGAGAACCACGCCCGAGAGGATGTGCGCGCCGACTTCCGAGCCCTTCTCGACGACGACGACGGTGAGCTCCGGATTGATCTGCTTCAGGCGGATCGCCGCGGAAAGGCCGGAGGGGCCCGCGCCGACGATTACGACGTCATAGTCCATGCCCTCGCGGGGCGGGAGTTCCTGTGCCTCGGCCATGACGATCCTCTGCTCTTGCGGGCCTGTCGCGACCGTATAGTTTATATATGAACCATATTCAAGCCGCGACCATCCGGACATGGATAGCAAGGCGTGCGGCGCGGCGAAACGGCTGTGCGGGGGCTTTTGGGGCTATGATGCGAGCCGGGCGGCGTTTTCGCGCAGAAGCGCCCCTGTCAGCGCTTGGGCCGGGCCAGATCTCTCAATTCGGCGAGCGACAGCTTCTTTGCCGGTTCGGCCGGCGCCGGGGGTTTCGGCTGGGCCGGCGCAAAATCGTCGGCGGTGAGGAAACGCGCGCCGAGGTCGACGCCCTTGCGCCAAACGATTTCAGTCGGAAGGTCGCCTTTTCCCGAGACCGCGCCTCGCAGCAGGAAGCGCCTGGCACGTCGGCGAATGGCGGAACTTCGAGACGAACGCCCGACGAGGAAATGTCGCGCACGACGACGTCGGTCGCAAACCCGGCGCCGTCGATGATCCGCGCGCGCGTGCGCACGGGCCTTCGATCGCCCAGCCGGCGTCCCTTGTCTATCCCCATTGCGGAGCCCACGACGTTCCAAGCGTGCTTCGGTCACGCTTAAGTCATTGTACTATCTACATACTTACTATTTCTCAAACCTTGACTGGCGCTGTCTTCCGTCCCCGCGGCGGCGTCCGGAGGCGGAAACCTTTACCGCCTGCGCGGCGGGGTGTTCACTGGGCCTTCGAACCGGAGCAGCCCCATGATCGACCGACGCCTGTTTTTCCTCGGCGCTTCCACATTCGCCGCCGCCGGCTTCTCCGGTCGCGCCGCGGCGGCTTCGGCGATCAAGCCGGACAAGGCCTCCGCGCTGATCGTCGTCGACGTTCAGAACTGCTTTCTGCCCGGCGGATCGCTCGCCGTGAAGGACGGCGACAAGGTGATCCCGGTCATCAACCGGCTCGCGAAATCCTTCGACAATGTCGTCTGCACGCAGGATTGGCACACGCCGGGCCACGTCTCGTTCGCTTCCGCGCATCCCGGCAAGAAGCCGTTCGAAACGATCAAGCTGCCCTACGGCGATCAGGTGCTGTGGCCCGACCATTGCGTGCAGGGAACGGACGGCGCCGCGCTTTCCAGGGATCTCGATCTGCCCAGGGCGCAGCTCGTCATTCGCAAGGGATACCATCCGGACGTGGATTCCTATTCGGCGCTGCTCGAAGCCGACAAGAAAACGAAGACGGGTCTCGCGTCCTATCTGAAGGAGCGCAGGATCGGCACGCTCTTCGTAACGGGCCTTGCGACCGACTTTTGCGTCGCCTGGACGGCGATCGATGCGCGGAAGGCAGGGTTCAACGTCTACGTGATCGAAGACGCCTGTCGCGGCATCGACGCGAACGGATCGCTGGCGAAGGCCTGGGCCGATATGGGCAAGGCCGGCGTGAAGAAGATTCAGTCCGGAGATGTGGCGACGGCGTCCTGAGCGGGCGCCGCGCTTTCGACCGCGCTGGATTTCGCCGATGAAGTCTTTGCCTCGTCTCATCGACGCATCGAACGCGGCCTACAGCGACCGCTATCCGAAACGCCTGCTCGACGAATTGATGTTCGCCGGCGATCCGCTGGCCGACGCGGCCGTCGCGGCTTTGAACGAACGCGCCTACCAGCGTACGGGCGCCAAACTCGAAGCGGTGCGCGCGCTCGCCGCCGAAGGCGAGCCCGCCGCGCGCGCATTCGTCGAAGCGGCGAGCGAAACTCCGGCCTGGCTCGACGAACGCCTGCTTGCGCACGGGCAGAAGCTCACGCTCGGATTCGTGGCGCTCTCGCGCTTGTCGCTTCTGCATTCCCTGTTCGCCGGCGGCCTGTTCGCGCGCGCGACGCTGGTCACGCGTGCGACCGGGCGACTGGGCGCCGATCCTTCGACCCGCATTCGCGAGACCGGCGCCTTCATCGGCGCGATCATGCAGCCGGGCGGCATGGCGCCGGGCGCGGTCGGCCACGAAACGACGCTGCGCGTGCGCCTCCTGCACTCCTCGATCCGCGCGTGGCTGAAGCGCACGCCGGGATTTTCGGAAGGCTTCGTCGGCGAGCCGATCGACCAGACGATGCTCGCGATGACGCTCAGCCTCTTTTCTTATCTCTACTTGCGCACTTTCGCGCGGCTCGGCGTCGTGTTCGGCGATCGCGACCTCGCCGCGCATCACCATCTCTGGCGCTATGTCGGACATGTCCTCGGCGTCGACTCGCGCCTGCTCGCGCCTACGCTCGACGCCGAGCGCGAATTGTGGAGCGCGCTCGTTGCGCATCAGGCGTTTCCCGGTCCGTGGGGACGCGCGCTGCTCGGGGAATCGGCGCGCACCGCAGCGCGCCTCGCCGGCAATGTGCGCGAGCTGAAGCCGTTCTTCCGCGCATTGTTTCTCCAGATGTCGGGACCGGGCTGGTTCGGCGTCGACGAGCGCGCGCAATTCGACCATCGCCTTGCGGCCCTGCGCGTCGGCGCAGGCTTCAAGAGCCTCCAGCGGCGCTTCGTGCCGGGCGTCGCCGATACGATGGCCGAACGCGGCCTGCGCGCGTTCGCGCACGCCGTCGATCTCGCGCGCGCGCACGACTACGGCGTGCGGATCGAAACGCCCGAGGAGCATGCGCGCAGCGCGGCTGCGCTCGAAGCCGTCGCTGCCGAGGTTCGCGCACGCTTCGCCGATCTGTCGCCGCGAAAGCGAGATGACCCATTTTGACGCAGGCCCCGCGGGTCGCGCGTAAACGCCTCCTCAAGCCTAATGATAGATAAATTTCGCCAGGCGAGCCGCGCTTGCCTGCGGCGTCGATGCCGCAGGCTCGTGCGCGAAAATCGGAAATGCGTCAGGTCGTAGCGTCGGCTGGCGTGCAGGCGGCAAGCGTATGGGTCGTTCGCGGATCGGATGGGCGTTGGGCGTGGTCGCGCCGTGGTGCCTCGGCATGGGCCTGCTCGTGTCGTTCACCGCGAGCGCGGGCCAGGACTACGAGTCCGGCGTATCCAGGGCGCCGATCGATTCGCGCGCGGTGCTGCAGCCGGACGACCTCGTTCCCTCCTCGGCGCTCATCGGAAATCTCGGGAGTTTCGCGTCGACCCGCGGCGTCCTGCGCGAGGCGCGGCTGTCGATCGGACCCGCGTCCGAACTCATGACGCTGCCGGACGAGATCGATCCGCGCACGACGCTGAAACCCCATCCCGGCCACTTTCCGCAAGCCGTGCGCGCCACCAGGGGCGATCCCGTCGTCGGCCTGCGGCCGTCCTTCGTCTCGAAGCTCGTACGGCCGAACGGACAGAAGGCCCTCGTCGTACGCGACCTGATGTTCAACGCTGACGACAACACAATAGCATCCGCGTTCCAGTCCTACGACGCCCACGAATCGGGTCCCGATTCCGTGGCGAAGTTCGAGCCATGGGACGAGGATGACGCGCCGACGCCGACTGCGGCCGTGCATGCCGCAAGCCCCGGCGCATCGCCTTCGCAAGGCGGCTCCTCGATCACGTTCCGCCCGGCGGCCATCGCCGCGCGCATCGCACAGGGCGCGACGCCCGCCGTCCCGCGCGCAGTGAGCCTTGCCTCCAACACCCCGGCGCCGGCCGACGCGACGCCGGTCGAGGTCGTCGCCGTCGCCGGAGCGCCGCGTGTGGAAAGCGCGTCGAGCGCTGAGCGCAACGCGACCGTCATTCCGCGCAGCGCCGACGGACGCCCGGACTATCTCGCCCTGATCGGGCCGGACAAGCTCGCAGACGAAAAGAAATGCCTTGCCCAGGCCGTCTATTTCGAGGCGCGCGGCGAGCCGGACGAGGGCCAGGCGGCGGTCGCCCAGGTCGTTCTCAATCGCGTCTGGTCGGGTCTCTATCCATCCTCGATTTGCGGCGTCGTGTTCCAGAACCGGCATCGCTATCGCGCCTGCCAGTTCTCCTTCGCCTGCGAGGGCCGCTCGCTGCGCGTCAACGATCAGGACTCCTGGGAGCGCGCCTCGCGCATCGCCGACGAGGTGCTCGACGGCCGCACATGGATCGCCGACATCGGCGGCGCGACCCATTATCACGCCGACTACGTGCGCCCGCGCTGGGCGCGCCATCTCAAGAAGATGGACGTGATCGGCCGACACATCTTCTACCGGCTGAAGGAAGGCCAGACCTGACGCTGCGCCGTTGACAGAACGCGAACAGACGTTCGAAGCGGCGGCAAAGGTCGGGGAGTGGAAATTGTCGTCCCGGACGCCGAAGGCGATCCGGGATCCAGAGCTTCGGCGCGGCTGGTGGATCCCGGCTCTCCGCTTCGCTACGGCCGGGATGACAGGGAGCCGCGCGATCTCCGCTCGTCATGCCCGGCCTCGTGCCGGGCATCCACGCCGTTTCGTTCAGCGATCCTGAAGTCAGATGTTCGCAATCGGTCCGCGTGGACGGCCGGGACAAGCCCGGCCATGACAGCCAGTGTCGTGTCCGCATCCGGTCGGACCCCGCCATCGGCGCGCAGCCCGAAACCGGACGGTCGCGATCGCCGATTCACTCCTTCGCGATCTGCAGCGTCTTCTGTCCCTGGCTCTGCAACGCCTCGGCGATCTTCTTCTGCAGCGGCGCGAGATACCAGGGCAGGGCGACCTCCACCCGCACCATGTCGGCGAAAACGTCGATCCCCGCCGTCACCCGCTGCCGCAACGCCACGACCGCCAGGTCGGCGTGATTCGCTTTCCAGCCGATCTCGGCCGAGGAAAAAATAGCCGCGAATTCCGACTTCCCGCGTTCGAGCCCGGCCGCGATTCGGCGCTGGGCCTCTTCAGCGCCGAGATTATGGGAGACGGTGACGACGATTGGCTGGGTCATGGCCGTAAAATGGGGAGCCCGGCGGCTGTTTTCGAGGGGCGCCGTCACTTGCCCGCAAGGCCCAAAACGGCCATCTTCCGATGAGATTCTCCCGTCGCGCGTCGCCCCGACCGTTCCAGCGCCAGTCGCGCCCCCGACCTCATTCCGAAAGACCCCGCGTGTCAGCAAGATCGTTCAAACTGCCCGCCCGCGCCGCGCTCGCATTCGTGGCCGCCGTCGTCGCCGCGCTACCCGCGAGCGCCCGCGAGAGCGTCGCTGTTTCGACGCCGTTCGAAGTCGGCGAGAGCCCGGCGGGCAATTATCTCGCCGCGCTCGTCGCCGGGGCCGAGCGCGACACGCTCGCAGCCTCCACTTATTTCCGCGAGGCCCTGCGCGCAGATCCCAAAAATGCGGACCTCACCGAACGCGCCTTCGTCGCCTCGCTGGCCAACGGCAATATGCCGGAAGCCTTCGGTCTCGCGGAACGCCTGCAGAAGGTCGACCGCGCCAACGGACTGGCGAACCTCGCGCTCGGCATACGCGCGATCAAGCAAGGCCGCTGGACCGCGGCGCGCGGCCTGCTCGCCAAGAGCGGCGCCGGCCGCCAGCGCGACCTCACCGCCACGCTGCTGACCGCCTGGACCTATGTCGGTTCGGGCGAGCCGAAGCGCGCGCTGCCGCTCATCGAGAAGCTGCATGACGACGCCTTCTCGGTGTTCCGCGACTATCACGCCGGCCTGCTCGCCGACGTCGCCGGCCAGACCGATGAGGCGCGCCGGCGGTTCGAGGCCGTCTACAAGACGGACAAGAACACATTGCGGCTGGTCGACGCCTACGGCCGCTTCCTGTCGAGCCACGGGGATCGCGACAAGGCGAAGCAGGTCTATTCCGATTTCGATCAGGTCGTGCCGCGCCATCCCGTCGTCGTCGCCGCGCTCGCGGATCTTGCCGCGGGCAAGGCGCTGCAGCCGTTCGTGCGCAATGCGGAGCAGGGCGCGGCCGAAGTGCTCTATGGCCTCGGCGCCGTCGGCGGACGCCAGGGCGACGAGCTCGCGGCGATGATCTATCTGCGTCTCTCGCTCTATCTCGAAGAGAACAATGCGCTCGCGACCGTGACGCTCGCCGACGTGTACGAGCGGCTGAAGCAGAACGAGCAGGCGATCGACGTATACGATTCCGTGCCGGAAAATTCGCCGCTGCGCGTGAATGCGGATATCCAGATCGCGCTTCTGCTCGAAACCATGGGCAAGGCGGACGAGGCCTCGAAACATCTCAAGGCCATCGTGCAGGACCATCCCGGCGACCCCGAGGCGCAGACCGCGCTCGGCAACGTCGATCGCTCCCGCAAGGATTTCAAGGGCGCGATCGAGGCCTATACGAAGGCGATCGAGCTTTCCAAGGGGCCGGAGAAGGCGCTCTGGTCGCTCTATTACTACCGCGGCATCGCCTACGAGCGCGACAAGAACTGGCCGCCCGCCGAAGCCGACTTCAAGAAGGCGCTCGACCTCTACCCCGACCAGCCGCTGGTTCTGAACTATCTCGGCTATTCCTGGGTCGACAAGGGCATGAACCTCGACGAGGCGTTCAAGATGCTCAATCGCGCGGTCGAGCTGCGGCCGCAGGACGGCTACATCGTCGACAGTCTCGGCTGGGCGCACTACAAGCTCGGCCAGTACGACGAGGCCGT
>JAGWTW010000041.1 GCA_028868735.1 Hyphomicrobiales bacterium
TATCTACCCGCGGCCGCTTTCAAAAGAATCGAAGACAACCTGACGCGCGTGTTGAACGGAGAGCATATTTCGTTCCACATCGATCTGGCCCCTGCGGGCGCGCCGCCGAGCATCGTATTGGTGAACTATTATCCCATCGTCTCAAGCACCGGCAGAACAATCTGCCTGATGACAGGTCAGGACGTGACCGAGCTGCAGGCGGCAGAAGAGCGACTGGTTCGCGCGCAAAAGCTCGAAACGCTCGGTCAGCTCACGGGCGGCATCGCGCATGATTTCAACAACCACGTCGGAGTGATTGTCGGCAATCTGTCCCTGATGAAGCTGGACGCCAATGGCGAGAAATTTTCCGCGCGACTGGAAGCGTGTCGTGAGGCGGCCGCGAGATGCGCCAAACTGACGTCGCAATTGCTGTCCTTCGCGAGCAATCAACCGCTCAATCCGCGTTCATTGCCTGTCATGGCGCACCTGGAGCCCCTCAAGAACCTCCTGAGCGTCGGCACCGCATCCAATATCGAAATCGTTTTGTCGGACCAGTCGGGCGGCGCGCCGATATCGGTGGATACGACCCAGTTCGGCAGCGCCATCATGAATCTCGTTTTCAATGCGCGCGATTCGATGCCGGACGGCGGCAAGATCTCGATCGAAACCGGAATAGTCCGCTATGGAGAACTCGACGCCGGCCGCCCGGAGAGCCGCGCCGCCGAATTGCAATCCGACACGGAGCCGTCGCGAGCAGAGGTGAGGGAAGCCGGGCGCGTTGCGGCGCCCAATGCGGCAGGGCGCATTTTGCAGCCGTCGATACTTTCCACAGAAGCGTCCGCACAGCTGAACCCGGAAACGGAGCTGGTGAGGATCGAAGTGCGAGACACAGGGCACGGGATGTCGCTCGAAGTCCTCAAGCATGCTTTCGAACCATTCTTTACGACCAAGCAAGACGGGGCGGGGTCAGGCATGGGTCTGGCGATGGTGTATGGCTTTTCGCGCCAGTCCGGTGGATTTGTCGAAATTGAAAGCTTCGTCGGGGTCGGAACGAGCGTTCGCATGTACATTCCAAAAGCACGCTCTGTCGACGCAAGCGCGTCCTCTATCGGCGCAGATGTCGCGCCGTCAGATTTCAAACGTTCCATTCTCGTCGTCGAAGACGATCGGAATGTCGCCCGTACGATTTGCGAAATGCTTCGGGCGATGGGGCATGCCGCGCGCGATTGCGACAATGCGTCGGATGCGATGGCCATTCTCGAGCGACATCCGGGGATCGATACCGTCATTACGGACGTCATGTTGCGCGGGCAGACGACCGGAATCGTGTTGCGCACGTCGATTCTGGAGCGGTTTCCGCACATCCGCGTGGTTTGTGTGTCCGGGTATCAAGATCAAAAGTCGCGCGTCGCGCGCGCCGCTCATCCTGATATCGATTTCATGCCCAAACCGTTTGACTATAACGACCTGGCCAGGCTGCTCGCCCAGCGACCCAGTTCGGACAAGCCGACCGGGACGAACCGGACCTAGCGGCGGACGCCGGCGTGGGACGTCTTTCGATGGACCGGCTCAAGCGCCGATGACAGCGGCCAGTGTCTTGCGCAAATCATCGACCTCGATCGGCTTCGACAGGCGCGCGTTCTGCGACAGGGCGGCCTGCATTTCATTGTTGTAGCCGGTCATGAAAATCAGCTTCACGTCCGGGTCCCGCTCACGAAGCTGCCTGCAGAGGTCCACGCCGCCGATTTTCGGCATCACGACGTCCGTCAAAACGCAATCGACGTCTTCGGTTTCCCCATAGATGGACAAAGCTTCTTCGCCGTCGCGGGCCTTGAGAACGCTATAGCCGAGCGTTTCCAGAATATCGCAGGTCGTCTCCAGGACAGCCGCGTTGTCGTCGACTACGAGGACGGTTTTGCCCAGCCCGATCTGCCGTTCCCGCACAGGCGCCTGGTCGCGTTCCGGGAAAACGAGATCGCTGAGCGGCAACAATACTTTGAAACGCGTCCCAATTCCGCGTACGCTTTCGACTTCGACGACGCCTTCGTGTTGTTGAACCAGTCCGGCGACGATCGCCAATCCCAAACCTGTGCCTTTGTTGACAGGTTTGGTCGTGTAGAACGGATCAAAAATCTTTCCGAGCGCTTCGGCTTCGATGCCGACGCCGTTGTCCTCGATTTCGAGTTTCGCGATTTTGGTCGCTTGCGTATCGGGATGCGTGCGCCTGATTTCGTCAATCGCGTCGGACGTCGTCAACCGTACGTTGACACGAGGATCGCGAACGTTCTCCACCGCGTCGATCGCATTGTTGACCAGATTTAGCGCAATCTGTTGTATCTGGGTCGGGTCGACATTCGCAATGATCGGGCTGCCGTCTATCGCGATCTCGAGATGAATATTCACGGGGATCAAAGGTCGAAGGCGCGTGATGATTTCCTCGAGATAAGCGCACAGCGCAATCGGGCGCTTCGCGGTCTGCTCGTTTCTGGAGTAGGCAAGCAGTCCCTTGATCATCTTCGCAGCTTCGTAGCACTCGCTTTCCGCTTGTTCGATCAAAGCGTCGTTACGGCTTTCGTTTGTCCGAATGAGATACAATTTCCCAGATATGATCGCGAGCTTGTTGTTGAATTCGTGCGCGATTCCGCCGACGAGACGACCTATCGCCTCCAGTTTCTGTGCGCGCTCGAGAGATTGCTGCAAGGTTTTCTTTTCAGTCACGTCCTGCACGACAGACAGCAGATAATCCGGCTCGCCATCCAGCGTGCGTACAAGGGATACGGTGAGTTGCGCCCACACCTGATGTCCCTGCTTGTGCCGATAGCACTTCTCCAGAGAGTAGGATTGAATCTCGCCCGCCAACAGGCGCGACAGAAACTCGATATCCCTGCTTGAATCGGGCTCGACGGTCAGTTGTCGAAATGTCTTCAGCATCAATTCATTGCGGGTGTACCCGACGATGCGGCACAGCTTTTCGTTGACCTCCAGCATCCGGCCGTCGAGGCCGATGCGCGCGAGTCCGATCGCCAACTGGTGAAAAATTGACGCGTATTTGCTTTCCGCGTCGAATTGCTCGATACGCGACTCGTCGAGTTCGTGCGTCGTGCGGACGAGTTCTCCAAGGTCGCCTTCGACGACGTTCTGAAAGAGATGGACGAGTTCCGAAGCCTCGCGCGTGACGGTCGTGTCGTTTGCGTTGAGAATGCAGATCGTGCCGAAAGGATTGCCATCGGGCCAGTAAAGGGGAAGTCCATAGTAGCAGACAAACCCGAAATTCGTCACAATGGGATTGATCCAGACCGGATCCTTGAGCGCATCCGCGCAGTGCACCAGCGATCGGGTGGCGATCGCCCGCTCACAAAAGAGATCGGTATTCAAAGGCGTGCGCGCGCCGAGCCGAAATGGATTGTCGGTGTTGTCGTTCCGTATGAAAACCTCGATCTCGGTCGCATCGACGCGCATGATGAGCGCGGCTTTGAACCCGGATACGCGCGCGAGTATGTCGACAATCGACTGCCACTTGCGCACGAGATCATCGGGTATCGCGCGCGAGCTGAAACGGGTTGTCTGGCTCATTGCATACTTTCGATTTCTTCGATCGCGTCCAGGTTCGGACGGCAAGCTCCAGTTCGGCAAATGATGCGATCGTTGCATGAACGATCGTGCGCCTGTTTGCGCGGCGTCACCGACGCAAAACGCAAGACCTTCGCGCCGGTCAAAGTGTGGTGGTCCTGATCGCTATCATCTCCGGGGCCGGCTCGCCAGAGGGCGGGCGTTGGTTGCGTAGGCGCGCGCTGCTTTGAGCACGGCTGCATCGGCGCCCATGTCCAATTTCATTCACGCGGTTTGCATGCGACTGTAGTCAATCGCCACGCCCACAACGGCCACCATCGCCGCCAAGCTCACTGCTGCGATCGCCGCGATGCTGCCGGACAGGTTATGTGCGAAGGAACTTTTGCGTGGAACGCGCGATCGCGTCGAATCATGCATGCGTTCGACGTTAATGCGCAGTTCAAGGATATCTACGCAGCTATGATGCGACCGCTGACGCAAATTTGCTGCATGCGGCCGGCCGCGGCTGGACTTCGGTCGATGGCGGCTTTCCGCCATCGACAACCGGATATCTGACGATCGTCTCGCAAATCTCCGGAAATCATTGGGCGCGCCGGGTCTGGCCGCGACTGCGAACCTTATCCGAGGACGTCGATTCGCCGCGCCGGACGCCGTTCAGAATTCGCTAACGATGGTTCGCGTTTCGCGGACGCCAGGTCGGTTCTGATTGCTCGGGTGTCGAGCCGCGCGTCGCACGTCGAGGCGGATGTGGCTGGATCAGCGCAAATGCGAAGCCTTCGCGCCAGCCTGCGATCAATAACCCGCCGATCCAGACGCTATCTGGTCCTCTGGGCGAGACCGCGCCGTCAGGGTTTGCACAACCGCCTGGGTTGTTTCGTCGAGTTCGCTGCGAACGAAGAGACCGCATCGCGCGGCGAGGACGTCCGCGACGTCTATCTTCGGCCCGATGTAACGCAACAGCGAGGCCGCCTCGTGCGCCGCGCGGCGCCTGCCGCTCGCGGCGACTTTCACCGCTATCAAGTCGTGCGTCGAGAATTCGAGTTTCGACAGGGTGAGCACCACGATCGCATTGGGCTTGTCGGACTTCGCCTGCAACAGGAAGTGATTGCCCAATGCCGTGACCATTCCGGAATATGCCGTGAGGGTCCCGGGGAAGCGCGCATTCGGCAATTGCCCGTAGCACAGGAGGCAATCCGAACTCGGCTCAAGCCGCCAGAGGCCGATCTCGATTGAATTCGGTGCGTTCTGGGAAAGCGAGTATTCCAGATAAAATCCGCCTGACAAGGCCATGCGTCCGTCTGAAGTTTTTTCAATTCTCTCCTTTATTTGACTGCGTCTGTTGTTTTTCAAAAAGAAAACATTCGAATCCACGTCGAAACAAGTTATGAAGCGCTGCAATACATATACTGACGGCAAAGTTGTGCCCGAGAGATATTTCGAAAATTGCTGCCTGTTTATGTCCAGATCCGAACATACTTGGTTGATGGAGCCATGTTTCTCAGTGATGACTCTCAAAGTCTGCGAAAAATGGCGCTTGAAACGCTCGAAGTTGGCGGTCGTCTTGCCCATTCAGGTCAGCCTCGCACATCGTTCCGCCGCCTTGTCGCCGCCGCGCGTGTACGACGACCCAATGCAGGCGGGCAGCATGCCTTTGACTCCGATCATTGAGCAAATTTGCGCATACTGATAGATCTAAATTCAGATGCGCAGCGTGGAGTTTAGCCGGTTGGAACGCGTGCGGTCGCCGGGCGCCGCCATCTGCAGATCGCATCATTTTTGGCTATGGGGGATGGACTTGGCTGCAGGCGCCAAAGCAGATGTGCTGATTGTCGACGACAATGCAGCCTTTGCCGAATTCGTGCGAGACGCCGCTGAATATTGCGGGCGAAGCGCTGTCGTGATTACGAATTCGACCAATTTCATGGAGCAATGCAGGGTTGTGCGGCCCAGGACCGTTGTGCTCGATATCGAGATGCCTGACATCAACGGATTTCAGCTCGCGCAATGGCTTGGGGAATTCGAGGCCGAACTCGCGGAGCCGGTGCAGCTGGTGATTGTCAGCGGCAAAGGAATCGATGTCCTGCGGCTCGGCGGTTCGGTTGCGGAAATTTCGGGATTGCAGAATGTCAATTTGCTGACGAAGCCGATCGAGCTTGCGTCTCTGATCCAGATTTTCCGCGGCGAACGGACCGGTTAGCGCCGTGACCAGGCCGGCGCGTACGGTCTCGTATTCCGACGGATATGACGGTCAGCCCGATCGACAAGTTTGTTCCATGCGACGGCGCTGGTCGAGGAAAGCTTCGCCGGAAATGACGCCTGACCGTTAATTCGCGATGCAGCCTGCGCATCAGGCAGGCCGGCGCCCGGCGATATCCAGCAAAGTCTGCTTCCGGCGACGGCGTCCGACCGATCGTGGCGTTCGATCGGCCCGATCTAACCGCCGCCATGGACATGCAGCGCTGACATCAATTCGCTCAGGGAGCTCGCGATCTCGCCGCCACTCGCGCGGATGAAATATTCGACCTGCAGATTGACCGTCGAGCCGATGTTGTCGGCCGCGAGCCGGAAGTCGCCGCGATAGCCGACGATGCGTTTGCCGCGCGCGAAGGCGTAGCCGATCTCCGCCGCCGCGCCGCTGTCGACGTCGGGACCGTCGAGAACGGCGACTATGAGATCGCAGGCATCGATCGCCTCCCGGTTTGCGCGCCCGATTTCGAGGCTGAGCGTCCGCCAGGCGTCCCGCTGCGCCTCGAGCGAAGGCAGTCGCGAGACGCGGTCGATATCTTCCTGCGGAGTCAGGGCGAAGGGATCGACGACCACGTAGCCGCTCTGGCCGAGGAGGTCGGCGAGTTTCGCCAGTCCGAGGCGCCCGAGTTCGGAAAAGCCGAGCGGGCCGGCGAGATAGACGCGCGTGGGGGACGCCGGCACGAGTTCATTCCTCGATTGAACGGCTCGCACCGCGAGCGGCTCGCGAGCAGGGTATCGCCATTTCGGCGCCGGCTTCTACCGCCCCAGGGCTAGGGGTTCGAAATCGCGTAGAAATCGCCGAGTGAAACAACCGCGTGATCTCAACGGGGTCGGAGAACGGCGCCGAATTCAGCACGTACCGTTCCCGGAGAATATGCGGGCTGGAGAATGGGGTTTTGGCGAGATCGCCGCGGTTGCGGTCTCCTTGCCCGGCTGGCGACAGCCCAGAATTCTGCGGCGTCCGCGGCGTCTTTTGGCCTGGAGCAAGCCGGTCGGGAAAAACGTGGCGGAGAGGGAGGGATTCGAACCCCCGGTACCGTTGCCGGTACTCCGCATTTCGAGTGCGGCGCGATCGACCACTCTGCCACCTCTCCGCGAGGCGGCCGCGTCGTGAAGGCGCGGCCGGCATGGTCGGAGCGCGAGATAACATCGGGCGGGCAGGGCGCCAAGCCCCGCCTCGACCGAATTGGACCAACGCGGTCGGATTTCGTTGACAGGGCAAGGGCCTTCCATTAGAAGTCCGCTCGCTTTGCAGCGCGGGAGCAACCCCGCGCTTTTTGGTTTGCGCGGTCCGTGCGGATTTGCGCCGGCCTTGCAGGGCGTCCGGTCTCAACTGCCAAGAAGCCGCTCGACGGGCGCACCCCGACCAGAGCGGATCGAACACGAGGACAAGATGTTCGCAGTCATCAGAACCGGCGGGAAGCAATATCGCGTCGCCGCCGACGAGAAGATCACCGTCATGTCGCTCGCCGGAAACCCCGGCGACAAGATCACGTTCGAGGACGTGCTCATGTCCGGCAAGGACGGCGCGCACGAGTTCGGCGCGAAGGTGAAGGTCACGGGCGAGATCGTCGCCCACGAGCGCGGCCCGAAGGTCATCGCCTTCAAGAAGCGGCGCCGCCAGAATTCGAAGCGCAAGCGCGGCCATCGTCAGGATCTGACGGTCGTTCGCATCGTCGAGATCGCGTAAGGGACGAGGAGCAGGAACAATGGCCCACAAGAAAGCAGGCGGTTCGTCCCGCAACGGCCGCGACTCCGACGGCCGCCGTCTCGGCGTCAAGAAGTTCGGCGGCGAGCATGTCGTCGGCGGCAATATTATCGTTCGCCAGCGCGGCACCAAGGTTCATCCCGGCCGCAACGTCGGCATTGGAACGGATCATACGCTGTTTGCGCTT
This sequence comes from Hyphomicrobiales bacterium, assembly GCA_028868735.1. Lineage (GTDB taxonomy): Bacteria > Pseudomonadota > Alphaproteobacteria > Rhizobiales > Beijerinckiaceae > JAJXWB01. The sequence goes on from JAGWTW010000041.1 coordinate 7,692, forward strand.
TGCGACGGCGTCGTGACGTTCAAAACGGCCGGCAAAGGCCGATCGACCGTATCGGTCGTACCGGCCGCACAGGCCGCAGAATAGGGCGGAGGCCAGATCGGACCTCCGCCGGCGCCATGCCCCCGGCGAGAGGTCCTGAAGGAGCCACAGCTCCGCCACAGCAGGGACTCAAGATCCTCCGAGGATCGCGAAGGGGAAGCGGCGCCGCTTCCCCTTTTCGATTCAGGGCCGCCGCACCGGGGCCCAGACCGGAGCAAGACGATGTTCCCAGACTATTTCCGCGATGACGTGTTCAGGCTGGAAACGCAGCGGCTCTGGCTGCGCTGGCCGACGGCGGCCGATGCGCCGGCGATCGAACGGCTCGCAGGCGAACGCGAAGTGTCGGAATTCACCGCGCGCGTTCCGCATCCCTATCCGAAGGGCGGCGGCGAAGCGTTCGCCTACGGCGTCCGCAAGGCCAATGCCGATGGAGAAGGCCTCACGCTTGCGCTCGCGTGGAAGCAGCGCCCGGGACAGTTCATCGGCGTCGTCGGCCTCGAGGGCGCCGGCGAGACGGTCGAAATCGGCTATTGGCTCGGCCAGCCCTATTGGGGCTCCGGCCTCATGAGCGAGGCGGTCGAAGCGCTGCTCGACATGGTGTGGCTGGCGACCGACATCGACCGGATCGAGGCGCGCGTCGCGCTCCTCAACGGCAGGTCGCGGCGCGTCCTGGAGCGGGCGGGTTTCGCCGCATGCGGCGAACGCCTGATCGAGGCGCCGGCGCGCGGGGGCGCACTCGCGGCCATGGGGTTCGAGCTGCCGCGCCCGCGCGCGCGCTTCGGCGCGGCGATTGCGCCGCGCGCGGCCCTTTCGGCCTGCTGCGCGGGCCTGTAAGGAGACGCAATGAAATTCCTCGATCAGGCCCGCATCGAGATCCGCTCCGGCGACGGCGGGGCGGGTTGCGTCTCGTTCCGGCGCGAAAAATTCATCGAATTCGGCGGGCCGGACGGCGGCGACGGCGGGCGCGGCGGCGACGTCGTGGCCGAATGCGTCGAGGGGTTGAACACGCTCATCGACTATCGCTACCAGCAGCATTTCAAGGCCAAGACCGGTATGCACGGCATGGGCAAGAACCGCGCGGGCGGGCGCGGCGCCGACGCGGTGCTGAAAGTGCCCGCCGGCACGCAGATTTTCGAGGAGGACAACGAGACGCTGATCGCCGATCTCACCGAGGTCGGCCAGCGCATCGTCATCGCCAGGGGCGGCAACGGCGGGTTCGGCAACGCGCATTTCAAATCGTCCACCAACCGCGCGCCGCGCCGCGCCAATCCCGGTGAGGCCGGCGAGGAAATGACGATCTGGCTGCGGCTGAAGCTGATCGCCGACGCGGGCCTCGTCGGTCTGCCCAACGCGGGCAAGTCGACCTTTCTGGCCGCCGTGTCGGCGGCGAAGCCGAAGATCGCCGATTATCCCTTCACCACTCTGCATCCAGGCCTCGGCGTCGTCGGCGTCGATGGGCGCGAATTCGTGCTCGCCGACATTCCCGGCCTGATCGAAGGGGCGCACGAGGGACTTGGCCTCGGCGATCGTTTTCTCGGGCATGTCGAGCGCTGCGGCGCGTTGCTGCATCTCGTCGACGCGACCGGCGACCACGCCGGGCGCGCCTACAGGATCGTGCGCAAGGAGCTCGACGCCTATGGCGCCGGATTGTGCGACAAGCCGGAGATCGTCGCGCTGTCCAAGGCGGACGCCGTCGACGAGGCGGCCTTGAAGCAACAGCTCGAACGTTTGCGCCGGGCCGTCGCAAGCCATGGGCCGAAGCCCGCCGCCGGCGAACGGCGCGGGCCGATCCTGCGGCTGTCGTCGGCGACAGGGGCCGGCGTGAAGGAAGCGCTGCGAGCATTGCTTGCGATCGTGAATTCGCGCGCGAAGGCGCAAGCCGAATCCGCGCCTGCCGAAGCATGGCGGCCGTGACGAGCGTGAAATGACCGACACGCCCAAGCTCTCTTCGTTTCGCCGCATCGTCGTCAAGGTGGGCTCATCGCTGCTGGTCGATCAGAAGGCGGGCGGTCTGAAACGCGCTTGGCTCGAGGCGCTGGTCGACGACCTTGCTGCGCACCACGAGCGCGGGGCCGACATTCTCGTCGTGTCCTCCGGCTCGATCGCGCTGGGGCGCGCGGTGCTCGGCCTGCCTGCGGGCGCGTTGAAGCTCGAAGATTCGCAAGCGGCCGCCGCCGTCGGTCAGATCGCGCTCGCGCGCACCTGGGCGGAAGTTCTCGGCGCGCACGACATCACGGCCGGGCAGATTCTCGTCACGCTCTGGGATACGGAAGAGCGCCGCCGCTATCTCAACGCGCGCGCGACGATCGAGCGGCTGTTGGAGATGCGCGCCGCGCCCGTCATCAACGAAAACGACACGGTCGCGACTTCGGAAATTCGCTACGGCGACAATGATCGTCTGGCTGCGCGCGTGGCGGCGATGGCGAGCGCCGATTGCCTCGTGCTGCTGTCGGACGTCGACGGGCTCTACACCGCGCCGCCGGCCGAAGATCCGAACTCGAAGCTCATTCCCGTCGTGCCGCGCGTGACGGCGGAGATCGAGGCGATGGCGGGCGGCGCGGCCTCCGAATTTTCGCGCGGCGGCATGCGGACGAAGATCGAGGCGGCGAAGATCGCGACGACGGCGGGCGTGCACATGGCGATCGCCGACGGGCGCGTCGAGCATCCGCTGAAGCGGATCGAGCAGGGCGGCCGCTGCACCTGGTTTCTGACGCCGTCGAACCCGGTGACGTCGCGCAAGAAATGGATCGCGGGGTCGCTCGAGCCGAAAGGCGTCGTGCGCATCGACGAGGGCGCGGCCAGGGCGCTCATCGGCGGCGCGAGCCTTTTGCCGGCCGGCGTGTCCGGCATCGACGGGTCTTTTTCGCGCGGCGATTGCGTGCTGATCCGCAATGCGAAGGGCGGCGAGATCGGGCGTGGCCTGATCGCCTACGACGCCGACGAAGCCGTTCAGATCATGGGCCGTTCGTCCCGCGACATCGAAAAGATACTCGGCTATTCCGGCCGCGCCGCGATGATCCACCGCGACGACATGGCGCTGGGCGGGGAATAGACTTGCAGCCAACCCAAAACCGGGCGTTGGCGATGGGGAAGAAGGGCGGAATGCGGACGTTCGACGACACGCGAAAAAAGCAGCGTCATGGCCGGGCTTGTCCCGGCCATCCACGCCGTGCCGTCTGAAACGGCGTATGATCTCGGCCGCAATCGCGCCGTGTCATTCCCGCGAAACCGGGAATCCAGCTTCCATGTCCTGCCGCGCTCGGGGAACTGGATGCCCGCTTTCGCGGGCATGACAGTCCATAGGCGGCGAGACGATCTGCAATCGTTTGGCGTGGATGACCGGGACAAGCCCGGCCATGACGGCGAGAGCCGCGGCAGCAACCGGTCGAAATTTGCCCACGCGATCCGTCCGTCAACCGGACGTCTGCTCACGCGTATTTTCGGGATACGGTCGCCGCATCACGCGATATCTGCGAGCGAAAGCCCCGCCGCTTCCGCCCTGTCGCGCGGCCGCCCGCAATCGGCGAACGGCTGGATCGCCAGACGGCCGCCTGACGGGGTCGGGACGATCGTCGGTTCGTCCATGTTCGCCTCACCCCATAGGCGTCCCTTGCCGGACCGGCGCCGCCCCATTAACGGCTCATTCACCCTGTTGGGATGATGTCATCCCGACCGGAATTCTCACGTGAGCTATCTCGAACCGCCGCCGATGCCTGCGCCCGTCGTCGTCATGAAGGACGTCGGCGGCCTCGTCACGGATTATCAGGCGCGGACGGAGCTTTACCGCGCCCAGAACCGGGAAGTGCGGCTGCACGAATGCCGATCGGCCTGCACGCTTGCGCTGTCGCTGCCCAACGTCTGCGTCTATCCCGACAGCATTCTGAAATTTCATCAGGCCTACAACGAGATCACGAAGGAAGCCGATCTCGGCGTATCCGGCCAATTGTGGTCGGCCTACCCGCCCGCGGTCCGCGAGAAGCTCGGCAATCTGACGCGGCAGTACAAGGCCCTTCGCGGATCGGAGCTGATCGCGCTCGGCGTCCGCAATTGCAATGCGCCGTCGGCGCCGTCGCGGGTCATGGTCGCGAGAGCGCGTCCGTCGCCGCAGTCGGCGGAAGGCGGCGGCCTGTTCAAGGGCGTCGAGAGCGCCGTGTCGGCGTTGTTCGGTTCGACGGCGAATGCGCCCGTGTCCCAATCCAGCATGCAGATCGCCGCACGGCCGCAGCCGACGCCGGGCGGGCCATCGACGCCGACGGCGTTGCACACCAGCGTTTCGGTTCCGCTGCCGCCCCCGCGGCCGCCGCTCACGGGCCTCGTCCTCGCGTCCGCGCCGCCGGCGCAGAAATACGGTCCGGACCACCCGCAGACGATCCATGGCGCCGCCCCTGTTCTGGAGGCGCGTTTCGTCCCGCTGAAAGCGGCGCTCGCCCGGCTTGCTTCCGCCGCACGTTGATTTCTGGTAGCCAAAGCCATGGAAAAGCTCGCGCATATCGCGGACGCTCGCGCGGCGGCCGATATCGAACGACAGATGCTCGCCCTGGGGCGCGCAGCCCGCGCGGCCGCGCGCACGCTTGCGCTCTCGTCGGGCGCGGCCCGCAACCACGCACTGACCGCCGCTGCGGCCGCATTGCGCGAACGGTCCGCCGAGATCGTCGCGGTCAATGCGCAGGACGTCGCCGAGGCCAAGGCGCGCGGCACGGCGGGCTCCTTCATCGACCGCCTGACTCTGAATGAAGCGCGGGTCGAAGCGATGGCGCGCGGGCTCGAGGAGATCGCGGCGCTCCCCGATCCGCTCGGACGCACGCTTGCGCATTTCGAGCGGCCGAACGGCCTGAAGATCGATCGGGTCGCGACGCCGCTCGGCGTGATCGGCGTCATCTACGAAAGCCGCCCGAACGTCACCGCCGACGCCGGCGGCCTTTGTCTCAAGGCGGGCAATTCCGCGGTGCTGCGCGGCGGCTCGGAAAGCTTCCGGTCCTCGCAGGCCATTCACGCCTGCCTCGTCGCGGGGCTTCGCGCCGCCGGACTGCCGGATGCGGCGATCTCGCTCACGCCCACGCGCGACCGCGCGGCGGTCGGCATGATGCTCGCGGGTCTCGACGGCGCGCTCGACGTGATCGTCCCGCGCGGCGGCAAGAGCCTCGTCGCGCGCGTGCAGCACGAGGCGCGCGTGCCGGTGTTCGCGCATCTCGAAGGCATCGTTCATGTTTTCGTCGACCGCGCCGCGGACCTGCAAAAGGCGAAGACGATCGTGCTCAACGCGAAGCTGCGGCGCACCGGCGTCTGCGGGGCGGCGGAGACATTGCTCGTCGATCGCGCGGCCGCAGCGACCCATCTTGCGCCGCTCGTGCAGATGTTGATCGATGCGGGCTGCGAGGTGCGCGGCGACAAGGAAACGCAGAAGGTCGATGCGCGCGTGAAGGCCGCGACCGAAGAGGACTGGCGCACCGAATATCTCGACGCGATCATATCCGTGCGCGTCGTCGACGGGCTCGACGGGGCGATCGACCATATCGAGACCTACGGTTCGCACCACACCGACTGCATCGTCACCGAAGACGACGTCGTCGCGACGCGATTCCTGAACGAGGTCGATTCCGCGATCGTCCTGCATAACGCCTCGACGCAATTCGCCGACGGCGGCGAGTTCGGCTTCGGCGCCGAGATCGGCATCGCCACGGGACGCATGCATGCGCGCGGGCCGGTCGGCGTCGAGCAGCTCACGAGCTTCAAATATCGCGTGCGCGGCGACGGCCAGGTCAGGGCGTGACGTCGAAATGACGATCGGATCCGCGGGGCGTCCGCCTCGCCTTCGCCATTTTCGGGCGCGCCCGACGGCTCCGGGTCCGATCTTTCCATGACAGCCCGTCTCCCCCCGCATTATCCGGGCATGCGCATCGGCCTGTTCGGCGGCACGTTCAATCCGCCGCACGCGGGCCATGTCCTGGTCAGCGAAATCGCGATCCGGCGGCTGAAACTCGATCGTGTCTGGTGGCTGGTTACGCCGGGCAATCCCCTGAAACGCAACGCCGGCCTGCCGCCTCTGGAGGAGCGCATCGCGGCGGCGCGAAAACTGACGCGCGATCCCCGCATCGTCGTCACCGGCCTCGAGGCGCAAATCGGGACGCGGTTCACATATGACACGATTGCCTATCTGACACGGCGCGCGCGCGGCGTCCGCTTCGTGTGGCTGATGGGGGCGGACAATCTCGCCCAGTTCAGCCGCTGGCAGCGCTGGACCGATATCGCCGCGCTCGCGCCGGTCGCCGTCGTCGATCGCCCCGGCGCCACGCGCGCCGCGCTCGCCTCGAAGGCGGCGCAGCGCTTTGCGGGCAGCCGCATCCCCGAAGCCGACGCGCCATTGCTGCCGTCGCTCGCGCCGCCCGCGATCGTCTTCCTGCACGACCGGCGGCTGGACCTGTCGTCGACCATTTTGCGCGCCGATGCGAAAGCGCACGCAAGGTAATTGAAATTTTCCGAATCACGCTCCATGTTGGCGGTGCGGCGCAAAGCGTCGCGCCGCGACACAAGAGGACGTAGCACTGACATCAGTCGCTCTTCCGGAAAAGGCCGCCCGGCCAGTTCCACCGGCCTCGTCTCCCTCGGGAAGCGGAGCCGTCGCGCAGGACGCCCTGCATTCTCCTCTCCTCAAAAAGATCCTCGACTCGCTCGACGATTCCAAAGCGGAAGACGTCGTCGTGCTCGATCTCGCCGGCAAGACGTCGCTGGCGGACGGCATGGCGATCGCTTCGGGTCGTTCGAACACGCATGTCGGCGCCATTGCCGAGCGCGTCATCAAGGCGTGCAAGGAAATGGGCGTCGCCGCGCCGCGCGTCGAAGGCACGCCGCATAACGACTGGGTGCTCGTCGATGTGGGCGATCTGATCGTCCATATCTTCAGGCCCGAGGTCAGGCAGTTCTACAATCTCGAAAAGATGTGGAGCGGCGACAGGCCGAGCGATCGGCCCGCGCCGAAAGCCGCGGCTTCGAAAGCCACGGCCGCCAGGACCTCGACCTCCAAGCCGCGCCGCGCCGGCTAGCCGGCGTTGCGATGCGTTTGACGCTGGCCGCGGTCGGCCGTCTCAAGGCCGGCCCCGAGCGGGAACTCGTCGCGCGTTACGTCGAACGCATCGCCGCCGTCGGAAAGGCCGAAGGATTTTCGCCGCTCGCCTTGCGCGAGACCGAGGAATCCCGCGCCAGGCGTCCGGAGGATCGGAAAGTCGAGGAGGGGCGGGCGCTCGCTGCGCTCTTTCCCGCCGACGCGATCCTCGTCGCGCTGGACGAGCGCGGCAAATCCATGTCGAGCGCGGATTTCGCCGCGCGGCTCGGCGGCTGGCGCGACGCCGGCGTGCGCGATCTCTGCTTCGTCATCGGCGGCGCGGACGGCCTCGATCCGGCGGTGCGCGCGCAAGCGGCGCTTACGCTGTCCTTCGGCGCGCTGACGCTTCCGCACCAGATCGTCCGGGCGCTTGTCGCAGAACAGATATACCGCGCGATTTCCATCCTCGCCGGTCATCCCTATCATCGCGTCTGAAGTCGCGATTCGCGCCGTAATGCCGGCGCAATCGCAGGGTTAATGCCGCTTGCGCCGGATGTCGCCGGCCGCCGGGAAACGCTTGCTGACGCCCCCACCGTCCCTGATTCGCCGATTGGCCGTCCTGTCCTGCCTGGCCCAGTGCATGGCGGCGGCGCCCGCACGCGCCGAAACGGCGGCGCCGGCCGGGAAAGTCCAGGACGACGTCGGCGGCAAGAAGCTCGAACTCAAGGGCGTCGAGGATACGATCGACGCCTCGGCCGCGCAGCGCGCCACCATGGAGCGCGAGCTCGACTCGATCCGCAGCGACCGCGCCAAGCTCAACGCCGCGTTGATGGACGCGACCGCGAAGATCGGCGCCGCCGACGCCTGCATCGTCGATTCGGAACGCCGGCTCGATACGCTGACCGGCAGCGAGGAGGCGATCCGCCGTTCGCTCGACGGCCGCAAACGGGCGGTGGGCGACGTGCTGGCCGTCCTGCAGCGGATGGGGCGTCGCACGCCGCCGGCGCTTCTCGTTCGGCCCGAGGACATGCTGCAGGCGATCCGGGCGTCCATGCTGCTCGGCGCCGTTTTGCCGGAAATGCGCGCCGAGACGGAGGCGCTCGCCGGCGATCTGAAGGAATTGATCGGTCTGCGGGCCGCGATCACGGACGAAAAGCAGAAGCTCGCGGTCGAGCGTTCCGGACTCGACGCCGAACGGACGCGGCTCGCGGCCCTGGTCGAGGCGCGCCAGAAATCGCTCGGCGAAGTCGAGACCGCGCTCGCGGCCGAACAGAAGCGGGCGGCGGCGCTGGCGCAACAGGCCGGCAGTCTCAAAGATTTGATCGCACGCATGGAGGCCGACAGCGAAGGCGCGCGCAAGGCGCTCGAGTCGGCGCGCAAGGCGGACGAGGATCGGGAGAAACAGGCCGCGCTCGAAACCCAGGAACAGCGGGACAGGATCGCGGCCTCGCCGTTCAAGGACGGCGCGCGGCTCGCCCCGGCGGTCGCCTTCGTGCAGACCAAAGCCCGGCTGCCGATGCCCGCCAACGGCGAGATCCTGAGGAATTACGGCTCGTCAGACGGTTATGGCGGCGCCGAAAAGGGGCTTTCGATCGCCACGCGTCCGCGTGCGGTCGTCGTCTCGCCGACCGATGGCTGGATCATGTTCGCGGCGCCCTGGCGCACTTATGGGCAGCTGCTGATCGTGAACGCCGGCGACGGCTATTATATCGTGCTGGCGGGCATGGAGCGGACCGACGTCGCGGTCGGACAGTTCGTGCTCGCCGGCGAGCCCGTGGGCGCCATGGGGGACGGACAGACGCGCACCGCTTCGGCGGTCGCCATTGGCGCGAGCCAACCCATCCTCTATGTTGAGTTCAGAAAAGACGGCGCCCCGATCGATCCGAGTCCGTGGTGGGCGAAGCCCGACATCAAGAAGGTCCGTGGATAATGCGCAAGGTCAATCTCGTACTGGTCGGAGCCGTGATGGGCGCGTCTGCGGTGGCCCTCGGCCAGCAGGCTCACGTGTTCGGCGCGTCGGCGCGGGCCGCCGTGTCCGACACCTATCGCAGTCTCAATCTGTTCGGCGACGTGTTCGAGAAAATCAGGGCCGAATATGTCGAAAAGCCCGATGACCAGAAGCTGGTGGAATCGGCGATCAACGGCATGCTCGCCTCGCTCGATCCGCATTCGAGCTACATGGACGCCAAGAGCTTCCGCGACATGCAGGTTCAGACCCGCGGCGAGTTCGGCGGGCTCGGCATCGAGGTCACGCAGGAAGACGGCATCGTCAAGGTCGTGACGCCGATCGACGATACGCCGGCCTCCAAGGCCGGCGTCCTCGCCGGCGACCTCATCGTCGCCATCGACGGCGAGAGCGTGCAGGGCATGACCCTCAATCAGGCGGTCGACAAGATGCGCGGCGCCGTCAATACGCCCGTCACGCTCACCATCGCGCGCGGCCCCAAGAAGGAAAAGCAGGACATCAAGCTGACCCGCGCGGTCATCCAGATCAAGTCCGTCCGTTCGCGCAAGGAAGGCGAGGACATCGGCTATATCCGCATCACGCAGTTCAACGAGCAGACCTACGACGGCGTGAAGGCCGCGATCCAGAAATTCCAGCAGGAAATCCCGGGCGACAAGTTCAAGGGCTACATCCTCGATCTGCGCAACAATCCGGGCGGCCTGCTCGACCAGTCGGTCGCGGTTTCCAACGCCTTCATCGACCGCGGCGAAATCGTGTCGACCCGCGGCCGCACGGCCGACGAGACCCAGCGCTACAACGCCCGCGCGATCGACATTTCCAAGGGCAAGCCGGTGGTCGTGCTCATCAACGGCGGCTCGGCCTCGGCCTCGGAAATCGTCGCGGGCGCGCTGCAGGACCACAAGCGCGCGACGCTGATCGGCACGCGTTCGTTCGGCAAGGGGTCCGTGCAGACCATCATCCCGCTCGGCCAGAACAACGGAGCGCTGCGCCTGACGACGGCGCGCTACTACACGCCGTCCGGCCGTTCGATCCAGGCCAAGGGCATCGAGCCCGACATCAAAATCCTGCAGGACGTGCCGGACGACCTGAAGGGCAAGGACGATCTGAAGGGCGAGGCGTCGCTCAAGGGCCATCTGATGAACGGCGACAAGGCCACGGAGGAGCACGGCTCGCAGGCCTATGTTCCGCCGGACGCCGCCAAGGACAAGCAGCTCATCGCCGCGGACGAATTCCTGCGCGGCGTGAAGACCGCAGCGCAGCTGAGCGCGCCGACGCCGGCTCCCGCGGCTGCCGCTCCCGCCGCGCCCGCCTCCGATCTGTCCAAGCCGGGCACCTTGCCGGATACGAAGACGCTCGACGTCAACAAGCCGGCCGCGCCCGCCGCGCCGACGGAGAAGAAGGACTGAGGCGCAGCCGCCGCGGAATTCCGCTGCGCCCTCGCGATGAAACCTCGACGCGCCCGGCCCGCATGACCAATATGCGGGCCGGGCGTCTGATTCGCGGACGCTGATTCGTACAGAGGGGCGGGGGCCGGACCGGCGGCGAATGCCTGACGAACTTCACCAACCCCTCGGGCTCGACCCGGCGCCTGATGCGGCGCGCGTCGGTGTGCGGCGCGTGAGCCCGCGCTTCGTCGTCTGGAGTACGCTCGGCGCGATGGCTGCGACCGCGGGCGTCTATGCCGCCCGGCACAGCGACGCCAATGGCGGCAATCCGCGCGTGGTGGCCAAAATCGAGACGATAGCGCCCCCCGCGCCCGCGCCGGCGCCTGTGGCGCACGCGCGCGATCCGTCGCCGACCGGCACGATCGACGCACGCAAGAGCGAGCGTCAGACCGCCGCGGAGATCGAGCGCGAGTCCGGCGTGAAGGTCACGCGCACGGGCGGCGGCGCCGCGCCGGGCGCGCTCATCATCCAGCTCGACCAGCCTTCGGGCGTCCATCTCGCGCCCGCCCCGGATCGGCGCCTCGTCGAGCGTGACCGGCTCGGACCGTTGCCGCGCATCGGGCCCGACGGCGCCAAGCCCTGGCAAGTTTACGCCCGGCCGCTCGTGCTGTCGCAGAAGCTGAAGCCCGGGGCGCCGCGCATCGCCCTTATCGTCGGCGGGCTCGGGTTGTCGCCGACGACGACGCAGGCCGCGCTCGACAAGCTGCCCGCCGACGTTTCCTTCGCCTTCGCCCCCTACGGCGACGATCTCGCCAGCGAAGTCGCCAGCGCGCGCGACGCCGGCCACGAGGCGTTCCTGCAGGCGCCGATGGAGCCGTTCGACTATCCGCGCAACAATCCCGGTCCGCACACGCTGACCGTGAAATCGGCCGACGACGGCAATGTCGATCTGCGTTGGCTGATGACGCGGTTTTCGGGCTATGTCGGAATCGTCAATTTCCTGGGCGCGCGCTTCACGTCCGACGAGGCGGCGATGAAACCCTTCATGCGGCAGCTCGCGGAACGCGGCGTCGCCTATATCGACGACGGCACGGCCCCGCAGTCGCTGGCGGCGGCGATCGGCCCGACGGTCGGCGCAGCGACCGCGCGCGCGGATCTGACGATCGATTCCGACATGCGCCCCGATGCGATCGAGGCCGCGCTCGGCAAGCTGGAAGCGATCGCGCGGCAAAAGGGCTTCGCGATGGGCGTCGCCAGCGCCGTTCCGCAGAGCATAGACCACGTGGCGCGTTTCGCACGTTCGCTCGAAGGGCGCGGAATCGCGCTCGTGCCGGCGAGCGCGGCGCTCTCGACCGAAGCCGCGCCGCAGGCGGAGGCGCGCCGACCGTGACGAAGCAGTTGCCGTACCGTCCCTGCGTCGGCGTCATGCTCGTCAATGCTCGAGGGCTCGTCTTCGTCGGCCGACGCAAGAACAAGCGGCAGCCGGAACATGTCGCGCCCGGCCACGAATGGCAGATGCCTCAGGGCGGGATCGACCCGGGCGAGGACCCCTACGCCGCCGCGTTGCGCGAACTGCACGAGGAAACCAACGTCAGGTCGGTATCGCTGATCGCCGAGGCGCCCGACTGGTATTCCTACGACCTGCCGCCGAGCGTCGCGAAGAAGAGCTGGCGCGGCGGTTACCGCGGGCAGACGCAGAAGTGGTTCGCGCTGCGCTTCACGGGCGAGGACAGCGAGATCGACATTCACGATCCAGGGCCCGGCCACAAACCCGAGTTCGACGCCTGGCGTTGGGAAGACGTCCAACGCCTGTCCGAACTCATCATCCCGTTCAAGCGGCAGGTCTACGAGAAAGTCGTCGACGTCTTCGCGCCGCTCGTTCGTCCATTGTGATCGACCACGTTTCGATCGCGGTCAGCGATCTCGTCCGCAGCGCAGCCTTTTATGAATCCGTGCTCGCGCCGCTGGGCTACGTGAAGCTCGTCGTGCGCGAACGAACGATCGGGTTTGGAAAAAGTCACGCCGAACTGTGGATCAACCTGCGCGACAATCTCGGGAAGCCGCCTGCGGCCGTCGGGGCGCATGTCGCTTTCCGCGCGCGCGACGAACAGGCCGTCATGCAGTTTCACGCGGCAGCGCTCGCACAGGGCGGCGCCGACGACGGGGCGCCGGGCCCGCGCCCTTACGGCGCCGGCCCGAACATCTATTACGCGGCGTTCGTCATCGATCCGGACGGCAACAAGATCGAGGCCGTGACCTTCCTGCCGCCGGGTCGAGCCTAGAGCGCATATCCCTATCGCAAGAGTCTTCGGCTTTTGCAGGATCTGCTCTAGGCCGGCCGCAGGCCGGATCGCTTCAATCCGATCGCCTGCGCGCCGCCGATCGCTGCGACGATCGCGGCCTGACCGATCACGGCCGCGATTCCAGCCTGCGTCGGCGACGTCTGTGCGAGCGTCAGCACGCTCTCGATCGCCCAGACCGCATTGCCTGCCACGACGAACCAGACGAGGCCGCGCGGCAATTGCGCGCTGAGGCCGAGCGTGCCGACGAAGAGCGCGTAAGGCAGCAGGAACACGCCGGCGCCGAGGACGAGCGCATGCGGCAGGCCGAAGATCGCCGCCAGCGGCGCCGCCGCGCCTACGAGCGTCACGCCCGAGGCGCCGCTGAACGCCGCGTCGACGATCAGCACGTTGCGCAGGAGCGCGGAAGATTGAACGAAACGCATGATTGCCTCCTTTCGGTCATTGCGCAGGAACGCGGTCGAGAAATCCGCAGACCGACGCCAGACGGCCGTCTGCGGCCAATGTCGCGTAATCGGCGCCGTCGATGACGGTCGGGCCGTCTTCCGGTCCCGCCGTCCAGCGAAACCGCAGCCGATCGTTGTGCGCGTCGGGCGCGCCGAGCGTGCTGAAGCGGAAGCCCGGAAACCGGGCCTGCGCGCCGGCGATCATCGCGTCGATGCCGTCGTGTCCTGCGCCGCGCATCACCGGATCGACGTAGACGGCGTCCTCGGTCCAGGCCTGCGCGATCAGGGCGCGCCGCTTGTCCGCATCGCGCTCGTTCCAGATCGCGAGGTAACGGTCGACGATTTTTTCGGCAGTCATATGATCCTCCTTTCGCGGTCCGCGACAATCGCGGCATGTCGCGAAGGTTGGCGCAGCGAAGGCGCTCCGTCGATTACGCAGGAGGTAATTGGCCGGCCGGCAAATCGCGCTAGAGTGCAGGCATGGGCTATCAGCGCGCGGTCGGCGAATATTTGCGGGAATGGCGACAGCGGCGGCGCATGTCGCAGCTCGAACTGTCGCTGGAGGCGGAGGTGTCCTCGCGCCATCTCAGTTTCGTCGAGACGGGCCGGGCGCAGCCTTCGCGCGACATGCTGCTCCATTTGTCGGAAACGCTGGCGATTCCGCTGCGCGAGCGCAACGCGATCCTGCTCGCGGGCGGCTTTGCGCCCGTCTACGGCGAGCGCGCGCTGGACGATCCCGCGCTTGCGGCCGCGCGCGCGGCCGTCGACGTCGTGCTGAAAGCGAGCGAACCGTTTCCCGCGCTCGCAATCGACCGGCTGTGGAACATCGTCGCATCGAACGCCGGCGCCGCCGCTCTGCTCGCCGACGTCGATCCGGCGTTGCTGGAAAAGCCCAACGCCCTGCGCATCGCGCTGCATCCCGACGGCGTCTCGCCGCGCATCGAAAATTACGGCGAATGGCGCGCACACCTGCTCGCGCGCCTGCGCCAGCAGATCGTATCGAGCGCGGATCCCGAACTGGAGGCGTTGCTGGAGGAACTATCGGCCTACAAGGCGCCGCCGGGCGCGACGCGCAACGCCATCGGCGCGCATGCCGCGCCCGCCATCGTCGTTCCGTTGCGCCTGCGTCACGGCGACAGGACGCTCACCTTCATGTCGACCATGACCGTGTTCGGCACGCCGGTCGACGTCACCTTGTCGGAACTGGCGATCGAGACGTTCTTTCCCGCCGATTCCGAAACCGCGAATGCGCTGCGCGGCCTCGCCGCGCAGGCGAGATAGCGCTCAGCCGGCGAGCGCGAGATCGGCGGTCAGCACCGAATCCGCCGCGCCGACGATGGTCGTCTCGAGGCCGCCCGCCGCGACAACGACGTTTTCGGCAAAGAAGCGGGCTGTCGCGATGCGCGCCGCATGGGCAGGGTCGCTATCGCCGGCGCCGCGCGCGCGATGAGCGGCGAGCGCCATGGCGCCGAGCGTCGCGCCGCCGCGCACGAGCCCGAACATGCGAAGATAGGGCGTCGCGCCCGCGAGCGCGTCCTGCACGGCCGATCCGACCTTGCCGAGCATGAAAGACGTCGCGCGCTCGAACGCGTCGAGCGCGTCGCCGAGACGCGCCGCTGTCGCGCCGAAGGCCGGATCGTTGGCGCCGCGCAGCGCCTCGACCACGCTGCGCATGTCGGCGATCTCCGCCTTCATCACGGCGCCGCCGTTGGTCGGCAGCTTGCGCGTGACGAGATCGATCGCCTGAATTCCGTTCGTGCCTTCGTAGATCGGCACGATGCGGGAATCGCGCATGAATTGCGCCGCGCCCGTTTCCTCCACGAAGCCCATGCCGCCATGCACCTGCACGCCGATGGAGGCGACTTCGCAACCGATGTCGCTCGAATAGGCCTTTGCGATCGGCGTCAGCAGGCCGGCGCGCTCGCTCGCGGCCTTGCGTTCCTCCGGCGTCTTCGCGCGACGCGAACGGTCGATGGCGCCGGCGGTGGCGTAACAAACGGCGCGCGCGCTCTGCGTCATCGCCTTCATCGTCATCAGCATCCGCTTGACGTCGGGATGTTCGATGATCGGCGACAGGCCCGGCGCTTTCGCGTCCGCCGCGCGGCCCTGCTTGCGCTCGTTGGCGTAGGCGAGCGCGTGCTGGTAGGAGGCCTCGCCGATGGCGACGCCCTGCAAGCCGGTCGCGAGCCGCGCGTCGTTCATCATCGTGAACATGCAGGCGAGGCCCTTGTTCTCCTCGCCGACGAGGTAGCCGACAGCGCCGCCATTGTCGCCATAGACCATGATGCAGGTGGGCGAGCCGTGGATGCCGAGCTTGTGTTCGACGCCCGCGCAACGGACGTCGTTGCGGTCCCCGAGCGAGCCGTCGGCGTTGACCATGAACTTCGGCACCACGAACAGCGAAATGCCGCGCGTGCCGGCCGGCGCGTCGGGCAGGCGCGCGAGCACGAGATGGACGATGTTCTCGCTCATGTCGTGTTCGCCGTAGGTGATGAAAATCTTCTGACCGAAGATCCTGTACGTCCCGTCGCCCTGGCGCTCGGCGCGCGTGCGCAGGGGATTGAGGTCGGAGCCGGCGCCGGGTTCGGTAAGGTTCATGGTCGCGGGCCATACGCCCGACACCATCTTTTCGAGATATGTGTGCTTGATCTCGTCGGAAGCGTGCGCCTCCAGCGCGTCGATCGCGCCGAAGGTCAGCACCGGGCCGAGCATGAAGGCCATGTTGGCGGCGCTCCACATGTCCATGCAGCCGGCGAGCAGAACCTGCGGCAGACCCATGCCGCCGTGATCCGGCGACCCTGTCACGCTCTGCCAGCCGCCCTCGACGAATTGCCGATACGCGTCGATCCATCCGGGCGCGGTCGTCACCACGCCGTCCTTCCATTTCGCGCCGATCTGGTCGCCGCCGCGGTTCAGCGGGCCGATGACGTTCTCGGCGAATTTGGCGGCCTCGTTGAGGGTCGCTTCTGCCATGCCGTCGGCAAGATCGGCGTAGATGCCGTCTGACATTCCAGCGTCGAGGCCAGCCGCCGCGTTCATCATGAACATCATGTCTTTGACGGGGGCGCGATAGGGCATGGTCAACTCCGCTGTCGAAATCCGGCCAGTCTTAATCCCGGCGCGAGTCGAAAGCCAGCGTCGGACGGCGCGGCGTCAGAGCCCATTTCCTTCCGTCCGCCGTCCGCCTTTAATGGGGCGCGAAGCAGGAGGTCGTCCACCATGGTCGTCGAATACGAAACCCGGGGCCGCGTCGCTCTCATCACGCTCAACCGGCCGGAGCAGCGCAACGCCGTCAACGGCGAACTCGCAGAGGGACTGGAAGCCGCGCTCGACCGGTTCGAAGGCGATCCCGAGCTCTGGGTCGCGATCCTGACGGGGCGCGGCAAGGCGTTCTGCGCCGGTGCGGATCTGAAGGAGATCGCCGCCGGAAATTCGCACAGGCTCTTCACCGCCAAGGGCGGTTTCGCCGGCATCTGCAAACGCGAGCGCACGAAACCGCTGATCGCGGCGATCGCCGGCAGCGCGCTGGCGGGCGGCACGGAGGTGGCTCTCTCCTGCGACATGATCGTCTGTTCGAGCGAAACGAATTTCGGCCTGCCCGAGGTCAAGCGGTCGCTCGTCGCCGGCGCCGGCGGCCTGTTCCGGCTGCCGCGCGCGCTGGGGATGGCGACCGCGCTCGAGGCGATCCTGACCGGCGATCCGATCCCTGCGCAGCGCGCTTACGAACTCGGGATGGTCAACAAGGTCGTCGCGCCGGACGCCGTGATGGCCGAGGCGATGAGACTCGCCGAACGCATCACGGTCAATGCGCCGATCGCGGTGCAGGCGAGCCGCGCGGTGGCCGTGCGCGCGCTGCACGACGACGACGCGACGTTATGGAAAGCGAGCGACGCGGGATTTGCGAAGATCGCGGTCACGGAAGATTTCAGGGAGGGCCCGCGCGCCTTCATCGAGAAGCGCGCGCCGGTGTGGAAGGGGCGGTAGCGCGCCGCCGTTTCGCGCGCGATGTCGACAAGCGGACGTTGTGAAAGGCGCGCAGGGGCGGATAGTTGCCGTTGGCGATCATTGCCGCCAACCACTTAAGTCCCCGCGAAAGCGGACGCGATCCGTATCGCAAATGCAACACCGATGGAAGAAATTCTAGACCGTTCCCGACGCTCCTCTCCGAGCCGCAAACAGAAGCCGCCAAGAAATCAGCGGCATCGATCTGGACGCCGTGGCGCGCTCAAACTTTGCAGGGTCGTCAAGAGATTTCGGTTAAAGCTGAACAGTACTAAGCTATTTTTTCGCTGCGAAGGAGGCGCGCAATGCCGAAACTCGATTGCGGTGAGAATCTCAAGCCCGGCATTCCTCAATTCGGTGTTGGCTGCGCGGCCACCAAAAAGGAAGCCAGAAATCTTGCGATGACTATGGCGCAGGCGGGGATGGCCGCTGTGGGTAATGCGCAGGCCGCACAATGGCAGTGTCCGCCCGAATGCAAGAACGGAAATGTCGAGGGACTTGTCCATACCAACGTAACTGGAGTGGCGAGCGCGCGGATAGCGCCTGCTTTTTGGTAGATCGTTGTCGAGACCGACTACAAAGTCAGAATCGATTGCAGATTCGCGGCATGAGAAAGATCGGGGGCGGCGTGGCACACAATGAAATTGGACATTCTTTGCTGCCGATGGTTCTTGCCGTCGCAACCGCATGTTGCGCGTCGACCATCGCAGCGCGCGCCCAAACTACAGCAGCCTATTGTTGGATCGACGCGAAGACAGGCGATCCCGTTCCGACGCTAACTTGGCCAACGTCAGCGCGATGGCCCGGACTTGGCGGCGACTTCAGCCATGCACAAGACGACAAGACCGGCGCCAATCTTGTGAAGCTACCGGACGGCTCTTGGATCGACGCGAAGACAGGTAATCCCGTTCCGACACTAACTTGGCCAACGTCAGCGCGATGGCCCGGACTTGGCGGCGACTTTACCCATGCGCAAAATGACAAGACCGGCGCCAATCTCGTTCGCGTCCCCTGCCCCCCGCCAACCCAATCCGCGTCCGTTCCTTCGACCGGCCTCTACATCGGCCTGAACACGGGCGTCGCGCTGCCGAGCAGCACGGTCGCGTGGATCCCGAACTTCGGCGCCATCGACAGCCCGCTCGTCGCCAATTCCGCCATGCGCACGATGTCGCCGACCGCCTTCACCTTCGGCGGGCAAGTCGGCATCGACTTCGGCGGCATGGCCACCAACCCGATCGGTCCGAGCGGACAATTCGGCTGGACGCCCGACTTCGTGTTCGGCGCGGTCGCAGACTTCAATTTGAAGACCGGATCGCAGACCGTGACGACGCCCTATGTCAGCCCGCTCGGCGGCGGCGTCTTCCCAATGGTGCAGAAGTTCGCCTCGCCGTTCGAGATGACACTTCGCGCGCGCGCAGGCGTGGCGATCCCGGTCTCGCCCCAAGTCAGGGTCATGCCCTATGTGACGGGCGGTCTCGCGCTGGCGACGATCAACACGTCCGACGCGATGTATTTCCCGACGTCGTTCAACTTCGGCGCTTCGTCGCAATTCCGGCCGGGCTGGACGGTTGGCGCGGGCGTCGGGATCATGCCGTCGAACTGGCCGGTGCGCGTGCAGGTCCAGTATCTCTACGAGGACTTCGGCACGGTCTCCTATGTCGCGCCGAACAGCCTGTTCGCAAATTCGTGGATCGCGACGAACCACCGGATCAACGCGCATCGGCTCACGGTCGGTCTGAACATTCCGCTGAGCGTGTTCGGCGTCGGCCGGTAGAACGCATCAACCTCCGCTGCTGGCGGCAGCGGAGGTTCAATGCGCCGCCGACGAATTCCCCAGAACGGTCGAAAGCCAGCATCCGCAGTGCGCCGGGAAGCTGACATTCGACCGCTATCGCTGCGCGCGCTGCTTGTCAGCGCTCCCGCTGCTTCCGCTGGGTCGAATTCAGTGATGTGGATTTCCGCCGCGCGCGATCATCAAGTGATGCTCCTGATGATGCATGCCGCGCGTCATCACGCCGAGGAAGCCGAGCCCTTTCAACTCGGCGATATCCGTTGCCGGAACGTGCACGGTGAGAATCGCGCCGCCGTCGATTTCAGCCGCAGAAAAATGCCAGTTGCCGGCGCCGTTCATCGTCGCGGCGTGGGCCGTGACCATCCGCCGAATGGAATCCGCGACCGCACCGGCCCCCGTAATCGTGAACCGAACTCCGCCCTCGACGGGTTCGCTTTTCACACTCGCCGATAAAGTGACGTTGTTCATATCGATCAGATGCTGCCGCAAAGCATCGATATTCACCTTCGACCAGTCCGTTTTCGGGTCGGCTTCGAGAATGCCGACAATTTCCTGAATCGCCGCAAAAGCGCTTTGCCCGGCTTGCGTTGGCGCCGTGCCTTGGACGTCCTGCATTCTCATTCGACGCCCTTGCATCATCTGCTCGTGCATGCTGCCGTTCGGGCGGTTTCCCCCGCCGTGATCGTGAGGCGACTGCGCGAAGGCGACGGCGGGAGCAAGGCAAGCAATCAGGGCTATGGCGCGGATCATGGGCTGTTCCTCATTCCAAGGTTTGCTCTTGCCACGCGCACAAGGCAATGAACATGATAGATATCATGTCGATGAAGCTCCTTCCCTTAATTGAAGGCCTGCCGCGCCACGAGCTTTCTTTCGACATAGGCGCGTGCGTGTTCAATGTCGGAGACCCGATCAAATCCCTTTACATAGTCAGGTCTGGCGCAATCCACCTCGTGAGGCACCAAGAGAACGGTTCGCCACTGATCCTGCAACGCGCAAGGGACGGTGCGGTATTGGCGGAAGCCTCGGTTTATTCATCACACTATCATTGCGACGCTCGCGCCGAATCCAACGCGGTCGCATGGGCGATATCGAGGGACGGCTTTCGGCGTCGGTTGTCTGAGCGCCCAGAATTCGCGGAAGCATGGGCGCGCCATCTGGCAGAGGAAGTCCAGCGTGCCCGCCTCCACGCCGAAATCCTGTCGTTGAAAACGGTTTCCGCACGGCTTTCCGCATGGCTGGCGTGGAATGGGGCGCTGCCTGCAAAAGGGAGTTGGGCGATAATCGCGCAAGAAATCGGGGTCAGCCCAGAAGCCCTGTATCGGGAAATAAGCAACCATCGGAAACAAGACTGAGGAACCCCGCCTCATTAACGATTGCTTCCAATTGCCACACGAAGAATTTAATGAAATGTTAAGTTTTCGATTGCGTCTCAAACTTCTACTGCTATGCTTTTGTTGGATCGGCCAAGTAGCTTGAGGTGGGGGCGGTAAGATGAATTGCGCGGTGCGCGCATTCATGCGGCGATCTATGAGGGTTGCGCAGCGTTCTGCCGGAATCGAGTGCGCTCCCAAGCAGCCTATGTCGCGCCAGGCGCGCGACATGCGCGCCCCAGAAATTTCCGTAAAGATAACAGAGCATACATGAAAAGCATACGTGCGCCCGAACGCACGGAGCCGCATACCTGTGCGTTGGCCGCTTAAGCCAACGAATGTCTCGATGGAATGCAGCAAGGGAGCGGTCCCATGGCAAAGCTCGCAACCGTAACGTTCTCCAACTCGAAGGCGGCCACAGCGGATCAGTACACGATCCAGGACAGCCAGATCGAATTGGCGCAAACGCTCAACCTCTTGTCGCAGGGCGACCCCGGCAGCGCGACCCTCTATTCGATCGGCGCCAATAATATCAGTGGTGGCGCCAACATGACCCGGCTGCCTTCGGGCACATCGGGCAATGTTCTCGTTCCGACAGATCTCACCGCCAAGGATTCGGTCGGCTACCAAATCACCACGACGCAAGGCGCTACTGTTACCTTTCTGAATGGCAATTTGGGCACGGTAAGCTACTCCGCTGGAGCGGCTCTCCAGAGCAAAGTCGACAACTTACAGGCAGGCCAGTCGCTAACGGACAGTTTTCTGTACGCGATCCAACTCGCCAACGGCACCGTGAGCTGGAATACCGTAACGGTCCAACTTGTCGGGCAGGCCGCTAATCTCGCGGTGAGCGACCAGGGAGTCATGGAGGACGCGTACGGCGGCGTGACCGTGCACAATACCCTGACGGACAATGTCAAGGTGGACGCCTTCGCCGCCAGCGGCGCCGCAACAGGATTCACAATCGCTGCGACTGCCGGAAACTGGGGCGCCCTCAACGCGGCGTCGGGCAATGGCGAAGTCAATTTCACCTACTCGGTCACGGACGACTACATCTACGGCCACAGCGCGGCCGGCTACGGCGAGATCGCCCACACCGACACGTTCACGGTCAAGACAACCAACTTTACGACGGAAACCTTCAGCGAGACGATTTACGGCAATATCCATGCCGCAGTCTACACAGGCGACACGAGCGTCAATGTCGATGAGGGCGGCGCGGTCGCTCTGAATATTTCCGCCGTCGATCACGATGACAATGCGAACCTGACCTATACGATCAGCGGGCTGTCGGCCGGCCAATATCTGACCGACGCCGCCGACGGCGCAACGCAGCTCAGCGGCTCTACGGTCAATCTGACCGCGGCCGAACTGTCCGGGCTGACCTTCCACGCCGGCGAGGAAGGAACGTCGACGCTGCAACTGACGATTACGAACACGGAGACCGATTCCAGCGACAACACCACGGCGACTGCGACGACGACCCAGAATATCGCCGTGGCCGTCAATGACGCGCCGCTGACGCCGGGTGCGGGCGCGAGCCTCAGTGCGGTCGAGGGCGCTTCGACCGGCATTGTGACGGTCGGCGCCTTCACCGACGGCGCTCCCGGCGACAACGCCGGCGACTTCACAGCGGCCATCGACTGGGGCGACGGCACGACGTCAGCGGGAACGGTCACCTACAACGGCGGCGTCTACAGCGTGTCGTCCGCC
>JAGWTW010000170.1 GCA_028868735.1 Hyphomicrobiales bacterium
ATGCATCCTCCGGCGGACGGGGATCGGGCTAATATGCAGGAAATAGGAAAATTGTCAAGATGCGGTTCGCCAAGTTCGCCCGGCGCCCACACGTCCGATCCCCGGCCCGGGTTGAACGCGAAAAATCGACCGGTTGCTGCCGCGACTCTCGCCGTCATGGCCGGGACAAGCCCGGCCATGACGCTGCTTTTTTCGCGTGTCGTCGAACGTCCGCTCCCCGCCCATCTTTCCCGCTGCGAACGGCCGCTTCCGGCCGAGCCGGTCCAATGTCGGGTTTTGGCTCGCAATCGTTCCGCGTGGAGGGCCGGGACAAGCCCGGCCATGCCGACCGAGAAGAGTCCGCGCCCGGTCGATCCCCGCTTTTGCCTCCCATCGGCGCCCGGCCGCCTCCCCCCGCCGTGACTTTTCCTCTCGGCGATGGCAAGACACCGCCGCCGTAAGGAAACCCCATGTCGCTCTACGATTCCGTCCGCCGCCAGATCGCGCCCATCCATCCGGAGGGGTATCCTTTCATTGCGGCTTTCGCGGTCGGCTCGCTCGTCCTTCACTGGGTCTGGCCGCCGCTCGGCTGGATCGGCGGCGTCCTCACCCTGTGGTGCATCTATTTCTTCCGTGATCCGCCGCGCGTGACGCCCGATCGCGACGGCCTCGTGGTGGCGCCGGCCGACGGCTATGTCTGCTCGATCGGATCCTTCCCGCCGCCGCCGGAACTCGGCCTCGGCGCGGCGCCGATGGAGCGCGTCTCGATCTTCATGTCGGTGTTCGACTGCCACGTGAACCGCGCGCCGGTCGCCGGCCGCATCGCGAAGATCGCCTACAAGCCCGGCCTGTTCTTCAACGCCGATCTCGACAAGGCGAGCGAGGACAACGAGCGCAACGGCCTTGTCGTGGATACGCCGCGCGGCCTTTTCGGGGTCGTGCAGATCGCCGGCCTCGTTGCGCGAAGGATCGTGTCCTTTTCGAAGGAAGGCGAGACGCTCGCCGTCGGCCAGCGCTTCGGCCTCATCCGCTTCGGCTCGCGCGTCGACGTCTACATGCCGGCCGGCGCGACGCCGCTCGTGGCGCTCGGCACGAAGACGATCGCTGGCGAAACGCCGATCGCCGATTTCGCGAGTGCGCCCGCGCCGCAGTTTCGCGCGGGCTGAATTCGCTGCCGCCGCGCCTTACTTCGGCGCGAAGAAGTGATCGCCGACGGTCAGCGTCTCTCCGTTCGCTGCGTCGGTCGCCACGATCGTAAAGGGCGTGTTGTCGGTCTTCATCGCCCCGCCGGGCGCCGTCACGCTCAACCGGAAGTCGCGGACTTCGTCGGGCGCGACATTGACGATCAGCTTGCCGTCGGCCGACGGTTCGACGCCGACCGCCGACAATTTCACCGGACCAAGCCCGTCGGCGCTGAGCGCGAATGTCCGCGGCTCGACGCCCTTGTTCGAAATATGCACGGTCAGATCGTTGCGGACGCTGCCGTCCGACAGCGCCACGAACAGCGGATTGCGGTTGTGCTGCGCGGCGATCAGCGCGGTCGAGCGATGCGTCAGCGCGTACAGCATCACGGAGCCGACGACGGCGATCACGCAGGCGTAAAGAATCGTGCGGGCGCGGACCGGCCGGTAGATCGCGGGCTTGCCTTCCTTGCGGCGCGCCATGTTGATGTCGGTGTCGTAGGCGATGAGTCGCGGCGGCCGCCCGATTTCCTTCATCACATTGTCGCACGCGTCGATGCACAGGCCGCATTGCACGCAGCCGAGCTGAATGCCGTTGCGAATGTCGGTGCCGGTCGGACAGACCGCGACGCACTGGTTGCAGTCGATGCAATCGCCGGCCGGCTGGCCGTGAAGATGCGCGGCGTCGGCTTTTTTCACGGACATGCGCGGCTCGCCGCGATCGCGCCGATAGGTGACGTTGAGCGCCCACTCGTCCGTGAGCGCGGCCTGGATGCGGGGCCACGGGCACATGTAGAGGCACACTTGCTCGCGCATGTGCCCGGCGAAAACGTAAGTCGCAGCGGTGAGGATGCCGATCCAGAGATAGGCGACGAACGGCGCCTGGAACGTCGCGAGGTCTTTGACGAGAGTCGGCGCGTCGGCGAAATAGAGCACCCAGGCGCCGCCCGTCCACCACGCGATCATCAGCCAGATGAAATGCTTCAGCGCGACTTCGCGGATGTGCTGGAAGGTCCAGCCTTTCTTGTCCTTCATGATGCGGTCGCGCCGGTCGCCCTCGATCCAGCGCTCCACTGCGTAGAACAGGTCGGTCCACACCGTCTGAGGGCAGAGATAGCCGCACCACACGCGGCCGGCGAGCGCGTTCATCAGGAACAGCGCCATGGCCGCGATCACGAGCAGGCCGGTGAAGAAATAGACCTCCTGCGGCCAGAGCTGGATGAAGAAGAAATAAAAACGTCGATGCGCCATGTCGACCATCACGGCCTGGTCCGGCAGACCGCCGCCGCGATGCCAGCGCACGAAAGGCAGGAAATAGTAGACGGCCAGCGCGAAAATCAGCAGGCCCCATTTGATCCGCCTGTACGTCCCGTGGGTCGCCTGCGGATAGACCTTCTTGCGCGCGGCGTAGAGCGGGCCGGTGATGAGGGTTGAATCTTCAGCCATTTCGCGTCCGACAGGTCACATTCGATAATACGAATATATTGGCGTGCATGTAAACGCCGCCTTGATGCGTCGCAAGGCGGCGCAACTCCGATTCAGGCGATTGCGCTCGCGACACAGCGCCGCACGCCGGATTCGGCCGCCAGCCGCGTCTCGTCGCGCCGGCCGAAAATCCGCTCGCGTTCCTGCGCCGTCGAGTCGAGGAAGGGATGGCGGCGATAGGCCGTCGCGCGCATGTGCTCGATGTCGACCTTCGTGCAGACGATCTTGCGCGCGAGCAGCGGATAGCTTCGCGGCTCGCTGATCGGCGTGTGCCCCACGATGTGCTTGTAGACGATGAGATGTTCCTGCCGAATGGTCGCGAGAACGATGTCCGCGCGATAATGCTCGGCCGCCATCGCGATCATGCGCAGGGTCAGATAGGGCAGTTCCGGACCGATATGCGCAAGGTCGGGATCGATCACGAACCGCGTCGGATCCATCACCGTGAGCCCGGCGTCCAGAAAGGGCTTGAGCACATCGGCGAAAATTTCCTTCGCAGGCATCGGCGCCTCGGCCGGCCTGTTCATGTGAAAGCGGACGGAACTGGCGAGGCGGTCGCCATAATACATGCCGATCAGAAGCGCGTTTTCGGCTTCGTCCCATGGATCCGAAAATCGTTCGGACGCGTTCGGACCTATGCCGCCATCTCGAAGGTAGTCCTTGTAACGCAAGGCGAATATCGCGTCGCGCTCGGCTTCCGTGCGTGCGACTCTGTACGTGACATTCGCTACCGCGAGGGCGAGCTTCTCGTTGAAACTGGGGACGCGCTGAGGCGCGTTCATGACAAAAACGCTCCGGGAACAAGCCTGTAGGGGGGCAGGCGTCTGAAAGTTAACAGGGCGTCAACCTTTGTAAAGACAGCGCCAGCCGCGCACAGCGTTGCGCGCCGGCGTTGTTGACGGCGCCATGGCGCCGTGCGACAGGTCACGAACGGTCGGCGCCATGCCGATTCCGCCGATCTCGTGGATCGGCCAGCAATTGCGCCGGTCATGCTCGGCGCGTTCCAAGCAGATCAGATGCGCAAAGAGCCAAAGCATTTCACGGTCGAAGTGAAGCGTCGTCCCGGCGTGGCGGCGAAAAAGCCGGCGCCGTTTCTCCCGGCGCCCGCGGAGCCCGCGCCGCAGCCGGCCGCAAGTCTTTTCAGAACGCCGTCCGCCGCGCAGCCGGCGACGACGGTTGCGGAGCGCAGAATTCTTCCCTGCCTCGTGACCGAGGCGCAGATCGACGCCGCGCAGGCCGAGGCGTTGTCCGAAGCCGAACCCGTGCAACGGGCGCGCGGCCGTCCGCGCAAGGCCGTGAGTCCCGACGCGCCGGCGCCGCTCGCGCCGCGCAAGCGCGGCCGTCCGCGCAAAACGCCCGCGCCCGCGCCGCACCCTGTCGAACATGCCGCCCCGATGATCGAGACGCCGGTCGCCCCTCCGCCGCTCGTGCTCAGCGAGCGTCGCGCGTCGCGCCTAGCGGGCGAACTGCCGCGCGGCGAGCGATGGAAGCGCCGTCTTCCGAAGGCCCTGCGCTGAGGTTGATCCTCGCGCGTCAAAACCGCATTGTCGTCCTCGTGCGCAGACGGCGCACCACCGGACGGCGACGCGCGGATGACGAAAAATCGGCCTGATGCCCAAAATGCCCGCGCAGGAAAAGCGCTCGCGCGATTTCGCGTCATCGATCTGACGCGCGTACGCTCGGGGCCGACGGCGGTTCGCCAGCTTGCGGATTTCGGCGCCGACATCGTCAAGGTCGAGGCGCCCGGCCAGAGCAGCGTCGACGAAGCGCGCCTCGGTTCCGATTTCCAGAACCTTCATCGCAACAAGCGGTCGATCACGCTCGATCTGAAACATCCGCAGGGACTTGCGGTTTTCAAGCGGCTGGTCGAAAACGCCGACGTCGTGATCGAGAATTATCGTCCCGACGTGAAGCGGCGTCTCGGCATCGATTACGAGGCCTGTCGCGCGATCAATCCGCGCATCGTCTATGCGAGCATTTCGGGTTACGGCCAGGACGGCCCGTACCGACTTCGGCCGGGCTTCGACCAGATCGCACAGGGCATGGGCGGCCTCATGTCCATCACCGGCCTGCCGGGGCAGGGTCCGGTGCGCGCAGGCATCGCTGTCGCCGACACGACCGCCGGACTTTACTGCGCGCTCGGAGTTCTGACGGCCTTGCTGGAGCGCGAAGTCTCGGGAGAAGGCCAGTGGGTGAAGACGTCGCTCCTGCAGGCGCAGATCGGCATTCTCGATTTTCAGGCGACGCGATGGCTGATGGATCGCGTTGTGCCGCCGCAGGCCGGCAACGATCATCCGACCGTCTATCCGATGGGCGTGTTTCCGGCCGCCGACGGCCAGATCAACATCGCCGCCGCGGGCGAGGACATGTGGAAAAAGCTCTGCGCGGAACTCGGCCTCGAGCGCCTGATCCACGACCCGCGTTTCGTCAATTCGCCGACGCGATCGAAAAATCGCGCGGTCCTCTACGAAATTCTCGCAGAGACGATCTGCAGAAAGCCTGCGCAGGAATGGATCGAACGGCTGAACGCCATCGGCGTTCCCTGCGGACCGATTTACGCGATCGACCAGGTCTTCGCCGACCCGCAGGTGAGGAGCCTCGGCATCGCGCAAAGCGTCGTCCATCCCGAACTCGGCGAAACGACGCTCGTAGGCCAGCCCGTCGAACTCACGCGCACGCCCGGCACGATCGACACGCCGACGCCCGCGCACGGCCAGCACACCGAAGATATCTTGCGCGAGATCGGCTACGACCAGCAGGAGATCGCGGGCCTTCGCGCATCCGGCGCGCTGTGATTTTCCGATGAAGAAATTCGACGACCTGTTCGTTTTCGTCGCCGTCGTCGAGCGTGGAAGTTTCGTCGGCGCAGCCCGCCAGCTCGGTCTGCCGTCAGGGACGGTCAGCCGCAAGGTGCAGGAGCTCGAGACGCGCCTCGGCATCACGCTCCTCAACCGCACGACCCGCAGCCTGTCGGTCACGGAGGTCGGCCGCGAGGTCTACGAATCGGCGTCGCGCGGCTTCAGCGCGATCGAGGAGGCGGAATCGCTGGCGACGCGTCACCATGACGAACCGTCCGGCGTTCTGCGGGTCGTGGCTCCCTATGCGTTGCTCTACACGGCGCTCCTGCCGCTCGCGCCGGCGTTTCGCGCGGAATATCCCGACGTGCGTCTCGAATTCATCGTGACCAACCAGGCGATCGATCTCGTCGAGAACAATTGCGACGTGGCGTTCCGCGTCGGCGCGCAGCCCGACTCGAGTTATGTGAAGCGCACGATCGCCGACGCCGAGTATCGCCTCGTGGCGACGCCGGCCGCGCTCGATCGTCTCGGACGACCGCGGCGTCCGGGCGATCTCCTGCAATTGCCGATGTCCGGGATTATTTCGAGCCTCGGCGCGACGACGCCGTCGCCGGTGCCGAGCGCCTGGTCCTTCGTGAAGGGCGACAGGCGCGAAGAAATGAGTTTCGACTTCGTCATCGGCGCGACCGACCCGATGGTCCCGCTCGATTTCGCCCTGCGCGGCCACGGCGTATCGATCCTGCTGGAAACGCTGGCCCGCCCGTCGCTCGAAGCCGGATTGCTGGAGGTCGTGCTCGGCGACTGGGCGATCGCGCAGCGGCTGGAATTGTCGCTGATCTATCGCCGCCGCGCGACGATGGATTCCAAGATCCGCGTATTCGTAGAATTCGTCTTCCGCACGCTCAGGCGCGACCCGCGACTGAGGTGAGCGGGCAAGCAAAAGGGCGGAGCATGGCTCCGCCCTTCTTCGAACTTGTTCCGGACGCGGTTACGCGAAGGTCGGGGTGAACGTCGCTTCGTTTCGGGCGAACCCAACCGAACCCGTCCCCTGCGGAGCGGCGTAGCTGGCGGTCGTCACATTGCCGTTGCCCTGCGGAGCCGAGTAGCTCGCGGTCGTCACATTGCCGTTGCCCTGCGGAGCCGAGTAGCTCGCGGTCGTGACGTTGCCGTTGCCCTGCGGAGCGGAATAGCTCGCGGTCGTGACATTGCCGTTGCCCTGCGGAGCGGAATAGCTCGCGGTCGTGACATTGCCGTTGCCCTGCGGAGCG
>JAGWTW010000171.1 GCA_028868735.1 Hyphomicrobiales bacterium
GCCCGCGCGACGCCCGGCGTCGCCGCGGTCCTGACCGGCGCCGACCTCGTCGCGGGCGGCGTCGCCCCCCTGCCCGGCCCGCCGCCTCTGTTCAAACGCACCGGCGGCGCCGACATGGCTTTCGCGCCGCGCCGCCTGCTCGCGCACGAAACCGTCCGTTTCGTCGGCGAGCCGGTCGCCGCCGTGGTCGCAGAGAGCCGGGAGGCCGCCAACGACGCGCTGGAGGCGATCGCCGTCGATTATGTCGAGCTTCCGGCCGTAACGGACGTGCGGGCGGCGGCGCGGCCAGGCGCCCCGGCGGTCATGCCCGGCGCGCCTGACAATATCGTGGCCGTGCATTCCTACGGCGACGGACCGGCGGTCGACGCGATCTTCAAGGCCGCCGCGCATGTCGTCTCGCTCGACATCATGAACCAGCGGCTCATTCCGGTCGCGCTCGAACCGCGCTCGGCGCTGGCCGAAATCGACGAGGCCGGACGCCTCGTCCTGCGCACGCAATCGCAGACGCCGACGACGACGCGCGACATTCTCGCAGGCGTGCTCGGGCGGCCGAAGGAAAGCATTCGCGTGCTTGTCGGCGATATCGGCGGCGGGTTCGGCAT
Organism: Hyphomicrobiales bacterium; assembly: GCA_028868735.1. Taxonomy (GTDB): domain Bacteria; phylum Pseudomonadota; class Alphaproteobacteria; order Rhizobiales; family Beijerinckiaceae; genus JAJXWB01. The sequence continues at coordinate 603 of JAGWTW010000171.1, forward strand.
GAAGACGAACCTCTATCCGGAAGAAGCGCTCGTTTCATTCGCTGCGGCCAGGCTCGGCCGCCCCGTGCGCTGGCGCGCCGACCGTATCGAGGAATTTCTCGGCGGCACGCACGGCCGCGATCTGGCGACGCGCGCCGAACTCGCGCTCGACGCGCAGGGAAAAATCCTCGCCTTCCGCACGTCCTCGCTCGGCAATACCGGCGCGACCGCCATGGGCGTCGGCGTTCTCATCCCGCTCGTACTCTCGCCCTTCGTCGCGAGCGGGATCTATCACATTCCCGCCGCGCATTTCGAAATCAAGGCGGTCATGACCAACACCGCGCCGATCGGCGCGTACCGCGGCGCCGGACGCCCGGAAGCCGTCTACATCATCGAGCGCCTGATGGACACGGCGGCGCGCCAGACCGGACTCGATCCGCGCGACATCCGCAAGATCAACGCCGTGAAGCCGTCGCAGATGCCCTATACCAATCCTGTCGGCCAGATCTACGACAGCGGCGAATTCGCCGCGCTCGTCGACCGCATTTCCGATCTCAGCGACTGGAACGGTTTTCCTGCGCGCAAAAAGGCCGCGGAAGCAAAAGGCCTGCTCTACGGGCGCGGGCTTGCGAGCTACATCGAATGGACGGGCGGCAATACGCTGCAGGAGACCGCGAGCGTTTTCGTCGACGCCGACGGCGCAGTCACCGTTCATTCCGCCACGCAGGCGATGGGCCAGGGTCTCGAGACGAGCTATGCGCAGATGATCGCGGCCGCGCTCGACGTGCCGATCGAGAAAGTGCGCATCGTGCAGGGCGACACCGATCTCGCGCAAGGCATGGGCTCGGTCGGATCGCGCTCGCTGTTCGTCGGCGGCTCGGCGGTTGCGGTCGGCGCCGCCGACATGCTCGACAAGGCCCGCGCAAGGGCGGCCGAACACCTCGAGGCCGCCGTCGCCGATCTCGAATATGCGGGCGGGCGCTTCTCCATCGTCGGCACCGACCGGTCCGTGACGCTCGGCGAACTCGCCGGCAAGGAAGAAAGCCGGCAATTGTCGGTCGTCTCGACGGCGAAGGTCGACGGGCCGAGCTGGCCGAACGGCGCGCATGTCGCCGAAGTTTCCGTCGATCCGGACACGGGAACGCTGACGGTCGAGCGTTACACGACGATCGACGACGTCGGCGTCGCCATCAATCCCATGCTGGTTCAGGGACAGATTCACGGCGGCATCGCGCAGGGCGTCGGCCAAGCTCTGTTCGAGGGCGCGGTGTACGACGACGGCGGGCAGATGCTGTCGTCCTCGCTGATGGACTACAAGCTCGCGCGCGCGGAAGACCTGCCGTCCTTCGACGTGAACCTGTTCGACGGCGCGCCGTGCCGGACGAATCCGCTGGGCGCGAAGGGCTGCGGCGAATCGGGCACGGTCGGCGGCACGCCGACGATCGTCAACGCCGTGGTCGACGCGCTCGCTTCGCGCGGCGCGAAAGAGATCGAGATGCCGCTGACGCCGGAGAAAATCTGGCGGGCGTGCAGGGGCTGACGTCTCCGTCATTCCCGCGATGGCGGGAATTCGGTTCTCGATTTCGCCTGCGCAAGACCTGGGAACCGGATGCCCGCTTTCGCGGGCATGACAGCCCTCACCGCCCGCCTGCCTCCCTGCGGCTGCCGAGCACGAGCGTGTTCAGATGGCCGCCGCCGGAAATGTCGATTTCCGCGCCGGTGATGTAGCCCGCCTCCGCGCCGCACAGAAAAGCGACGAGCGCGGCGATCTCCGCCGGCTCGCCGAAGCGGCGCACCGGCGTCGCCGCAATTGCGGCCTCGCGGATTTCTGCGGGCATGACTTTCACGTTCTCCGTCTCCACCATGCCCGGCAGCACGGCGTTGCAGGTCACGCCCTTGCGCGCATATTCGAGCGCGACCGTGTGCGTTAGACCGAGCAGGCCGGCCTTGGTCGCGGAATAGCCGACCTGGCGCGCGAGGCCGCCGCGCGCGGCGACCGACGAGATATTGACGATGCGGCCGAAGCCGCGCGCGGCCATCGGCCCGACAGTCGCGCGCACGAGATTGAAGGCGCCTGTGAGGTTGACGCCGATCTCGTGCGCCCAGGCCTCCTCGCTCATCTTCTCGACGCCGGCGATATTGTTGACGATTCCTGCATTGTTGACGAGCAGATCGATGGCGCCGAGATCGGCGGCGACGCGCTGCGCCGCCGCGCGCGCTTGCGCGGCGTCGGCGATATCGGCGATCGCGACGACGGCCTTGCGTCCGCTCTCGCGGACGAGCGCGGCCGTCTCCTCGATCGCCGGACTGACGTCGACGAGCCCGACGTCAGCGCCGTCGCGCGCCAGGCGCAGCGCGATGGCGCGGCCGATGCCGCGCGCGGCGCCGGAGACCAGGGCGATACGGTTTTCGAGCGGCATCGAACCTTCCTCTATTGTCGCCTCGCACGAGAGGCGCGGCTAATGACTCGCGATGCTCGCGCCGCCATCGACGACGAGGCTCGCGCCCGTGACGAAGGCGCCGGCCGACGACGACAGATAGAGAACGGCCGCGCCGATCTCTTCGGGCTTGCCGATCCGGCGCAGCGGCGTGCCTTCGATGATCTTCTTCATTTCGGGCCCATCGAACGCCTTGGCGAGTTTGGTGTCGATCAGGCCCGGCAGGATCGTGTTCACGCGAATCCCGAATTCGCCGTACTCCAGCGCGAACGAACGGCTCATGCCGATCATCGCCGTCTTGAAGGTCGAATAGAGCGCCAGCATCTTGTCGGGATGCAGGGCTGCGACCGAGGAGATATTGACGATCGAGCCGCCGCCGCGCGGCTTCATCAGCTTGGTCGCTTCGACCGACAGATACCAGTTGCCGCGCATGTTCACTTCCATCGCCTTCATGAACAGCGCCTCGTCGGTGTCGTCGATCGAACGCCAGGGCGACAGAACGGCGTTGTTGACGAGAATGTCGAGACCGCCGTGCTTCTCGTTCAGATGCGCCGACATGGCGGCGATGTCTTCCATCTTCCCTATGTGACAGACGCGTCCCTCGGCGCTCAGCCCTTCGTTCGCGAAGACGCCCGCGATGCGCGCGCAATCCTCCTGCTTCCGCGAGGAAATGACGACATGCGCCCCGGCGCGCGCGAGCGTGCGCGCGACGCCCTCGCCGATGCCCATGGTCGAGCCGGTGACGAGCGCGACTTTGCCTGTCAGGTCGAACGGGTTCGCGCTCATGCCTTCCTCTCCTTCAGTTCCCGCTCGCGCGGCGGCGTCAGCCCGACCTGCCGGAACAGGACGGGATCGACGTCTTCGCGCCTTGCGCTCTTCTTGTAGGCGAAGGTCGCGCAGGCCGCGCCGGGCCGCGACTGCCGATGCCCGTCGATCACGAAGAACAGCGGCGTCGACGGCGACAGCGCGTCCTTCAATTGCGCCTTGTTGGAGGCGGCGCAATGCGTGCAATAGGCCGGCGCGCCGACGCGGTTGAAATTGATATCGTGCGCGTCCCGCATGATCGGGCCGAGCGGCTCGCCGTAATGGAACATGTCGCGCCACATCCGCCCGCGGAACATGCGCCCGCCCGATCCGCAGGGATCGAGCCGGAACACGAAGCGGTCGTCTTCTTCGTGGATGGCGAAATCGGCGCAATGATAGTTCCACGTGCGCGCGATCTCCCGCAAGAGAGCGTCGTCGCTCATGGCGGCGTAGCGCGGAAAGCCCGCGTTGAATGCGGGCGCATAGGTCTGCTCGAGAACCTCCTGCAGATAGGCGGCGCCGCCTTTTTCGAGCGCGACTCCGTAGAAATACTCGAGCATGACGAGCCCGAAATCGTGCGAGGGCTTCCAGTCCTTGCGCTGGCCCTCCAGCAATGCGGCGATGTCGGTCTCGCCTTTGTCCAGCTTTTCGCGCGCGCGATCGATGCGCGTCTTGACGATCGTCCGGCGCTCCTCGTCGCTGAACAAATCCCGACCGCGCGAAGCCTGTTTCGCGAACGTGAGCCTGCAGGCGCCGGCTTCGCCTTTTTCGCTCGTCCAGACGTCCGCGCCGACGGATTCATTGAGCGCTTTCTGCGAAGCCTTGCAGATCTGGCAATAGGACGAGACGCCGTCGCTCCAGTTTCCGTACCAGTCCGGATGCTTCTCTTGCAGGCGCGCGCGATCCAGTTTTCCGCCCGAGCCGCACGGCGCAAGGTCGAGCACGACCTTCTCGTCGTCCTCGACCAGCGGCGCAAGCACGCCGCCGGGTTGTTCGCGAAACACGGCGACGAGATCGGCGATCGCGCCGCGTTCGTCGCCCTGGATATATTGCTGCGCCCACGTGCGCATCAATTGCGCGCCGACGCGCTGCAATTGTCTCAGCGCTTCTTCTTCGCCGAAGTCCTGCCGCAGCTTGCCGGCCTTGCGCGAGAGCGTATGGCCGGAAAGCCCGTCGAGCCCGACCGGCCCGTTCTTCATCTCTTCGAGCAATTCCCTCACACGCGCGAGGTCGCCGCGCCGCAAGGCATCGATCGCGTGATCCTCGAAGGGTTTTGCGATCTCTGCGAGCTGCTCGTCGGTATAGAGGCGGGACATGATCGATCTCCCAGGGTCGCCCCCTCTCCGGCCCTGCCGGGAGAAGAGAGGGGTCGTCGTCACGCATATCTCTTCAGAAGCGTGCGGCCGAGCTGCGACAGGTGCACCTGGTCGGGGCCGTCGCCGATGCGGATGAAGCGCGCATAGGTGTAGGATTCGGCGAGGAACGTGTCCTGCGACACGCCCATGCCGCCGTGCAGCTGGATCGCACGATCGATCACGCGCGCCGCCATGCTCGGCACGACGATCTTGGCGGCGGCGATCAGATCGCGCGCGGCCTTGTTGCCTTCCCTGTCCATCTTGTCGGCGGCCTTCAGGGTCAAAAGGCGCGCTTGTTCGATCTCGCAGAAGGAATTCGCGATATCCTCGCGCACGGACCCTTGTTCGCCGAGCGGCTTGCCGAAGGCGATGCGCCTGTTGGCGCGCGCGCACATGAGTTCGAGCGCGCGCTGCGCGCAGCCGATCAAACGCATGCAATGGTGGATCCGGCCAGGACCGAGCCTGCCCTGAGCGATCTCGAAGCCGCGGCCCTCGCCGAGCAGCATGTTCGAGACCGGCACGCGCACATTGTCGTAGACGATCTCGGGATGGCCGACCGGCGCGTGGTCGTAGCCGTAGACTTTCATGTCGCGGACGATCCTCACGCCGGGCGTATCCTTCGGCACGAGAATCATCGACTGCTGCCTGTGCTTGTCGGGATTGTCGGGATCGGTCTTGCCCATGACGATGAGCACCTTGCAATCCTCGTTCATCGCGCCGGAGGTAAACCATTTGCGGCCGTTGACGACGTAATGGTCGCCGTCGCGCCTGATCGAGCATTGGATGTTGGTGGCGTCGGACGAAGCGACTTCAGGCTCCGTCATCGAGAAGCCGGAACGGATTTCGCCATTGAGCAACGGTTCGAGCCATTGCTTCTTCTGCTCCGGCGACCCGTAGAGCGTCAGCACTTCCATATTGCCGGTATCCGGCGCCGAGCAATTGAACACTTCGCTCGCCCAGTCGACGCGCCCCATCAATTCGGCGAGCGGGGAATATTCGAGATTGGTGAGGCCCGCGCCGTGATCGCCGGGCAGGAACAGGTTCCAAAGTCCTTCCGCCCGCGCCTTCTCCTTGAGGTCCTGCACGATCTGTGGCGTGCGGTAGCGATTGTCGCCTTGCGCCTGCGCGCCGTAGAGATGCTCGTTCGGATAGACATGCGCATCCATGAAGGCGGCGACCTTCGCCTGCAATTCCCTGGCGCGGGCGGAATGTTCGAATTCCATCGCAAATCTCCCCATGCGCAGATCCTGCGCCTGCTTGTCGAAAGATTGTCGGACGATTTCAGGTGACGATCAAGGGGCCGCAAGAGACGTCCGGAATGGGCGGAAAGCGGATATTTGCACCGGTAGCGCGTCATGGCCGGGCTTGTCCCGGCCATCCACGACGCGCCGTCTGAAGCGGCGTATGATCTCGGCCGCAATCGCGCCGTGTCATTCCCGCGAAAGCGGGAATCCAGTTCCCATGTCCTGCCGCGCTCGGGGAACTGGATGCCCGCATTCGCGGGCATGA